>CAWUUC010000264.1:0-7339 GCA_963924905.1 uncultured Paracoccaceae bacterium | reverse complement strand
TGGGCCAAAATGGCCAGCCCAAACAACGGACGTAACATGCCCACTTTTACAGCGCTGACCACCCTGATCGGCGAAGATGCCGCAAACGGCCTTGCCGAAGCTATTGAGAAAATGGAGCCCGAGCCTACGGGCGTTGGCGTGTTTGAAATTGAAGACGACTCGGGTCTGTGGGAGGTGGGGGCCTATTTTCTAGAGCAACCCAATGTGGCGGTGCTTGAACTTTTGGCGATGGCGTTTAATGCAAAACCTTTCGCCTTGTCTGAATTGCCCGAAGTGGATTGGGTGGCTCATGTGCGCCGCGAATTGTCCCCTGTCGAGGCAGGACGATTTTTTGTCTATGGCAGTCATGATGCCGATAAGGTTCCTGCCAATCGCGTAGCCTTGCAAATTGAAGCCACCGTTGCCTTTGGCACGGGGCATCACGGCACGACCTTGGGGTGTTTGCGCGCCTTTGATCGGCTGATTGAGGCTGGTTTCGCGCCCAAAAAGGTGGTGGATATTGGCTGTGGCACGGCAGTCTTGGCTTTGGCTGCTGCCGCTGTTTTGCCAGATGCTTTGATAATTGCCTCTGATATTGACGAAGTGGCCGTAGATGTCGCACGTGCCAATGTGTCGATTAATAATTTAGACGGGCGCATAGAAACTTTTGAAGCGGCGGGATTTGCCCATCCACGTCTTGCCGAAGCCGCCCCTTTTGATCTGGTTTTCGCCAATATTCTCAAAGGACCCTTGGTTGAGTTGGCGACACCTATGGCCAAACACGTGGCCAAAGACGGGCTGATTATTCTATCGGGCCTCTTGGTCGTTCAGGCCGAGTCGATCACCACTGCCTATGTGGCTGCAGGTTTTGTGTTGCAGTCGCGCGAAGACTTAGGAGAGTGGTCAGCCTTGGTCATGCGCAGGCTATAAGCAGCTTGGTTGCACGAAAGCCGTTTTTTCTGTAGGATGCGCCTATTCATATGGAATTTATATGCAAGATGATCGCCCCTCTTCCACTGATTTCAAAGCGCGCGTTCGCGATTACGAGCAAGCGCGTGACGCAGGGCGGGGCGTTTATTCTGCTGCGGCTCCCAAACGGCGGCGCAGAATATGGCGAAATCGTTTTGTGGGCGCGGCCCTGATTTTATTAATCTTGGCTGTGCTGAAATCTGGGGTCTACTTTTTTGCAGGCCCCATCATCTATAACAATAAATTAGCGCAATTCACCAACAGTCAGGCGTTTACAGATCGCGCTGTTGTGGCTGTGTTGCGTCCCGATCCCGTTTCAATGACGCTTGTTGGGTTTTACAGCGCGATTGAATTTCGTGCCCAAGCCCTGTTTCGTAT
This sequence comes from uncultured Paracoccaceae bacterium, assembly GCA_963924905.1. GTDB lineage: Bacteria > Pseudomonadota > Alphaproteobacteria > Rhodobacterales > Rhodobacteraceae > Cypionkella. The sequence goes on along the minus strand of CAWUUC010000264.1, from coordinate 6,013 downwards.
CTATAAACTGGACCGCTATATCCAATAAAAAAAGCCGCAAGCAAGGCTTGCGGCAATCTTTCGTCATTGCTCAGATATCAACGGCCGATAAAATCGATGTCGGCGCGACACAGGCCGATATCGTCCAATTCACGGCTGGACAAAGAATAAAGTGCATTGCGTGTTTTGCGCGCATTGTTCCACGCAACAAACGATGTGACGGTTTCGCTGACAGATTGCACAGCGCGGAAAATCGAGATGGCACCAAACGGCGCCGCGCGGGACGACTCGTAAGAAGCCATGGCGGTAATCCTTTCAAAATTGTGTTAGGCAGAATTGCCTTTCGATGTGAGGCATCTATTCCTGCTGCACCTGCAAAGCAATGGGGCTGAGTGCATGACTGCATTGCGCCTAATGCATAGCCAAATGGCATAGTTTTACCACTATTTATTAGGCGTTTTGAAAACCATAGTCCAAAATGTCGGTTTTTGCTGGTCAATGGTCGAATTGCTGCAGCTGCGAAAGAAATTGCGCGCTTTGCAACCAAAAATTGCGCGCGGAAATTCACCTTGGCGGATGTTCCCTTTTCGTGCTATTTCTGTAAAAAGCAAAATAAAAGGGGCAAGGATGCGGGTTTTGGGGATTGATCCAGGTTTACGCAACCTTGGTTGGGGAATCATTGATGTTGCGGGATCGCGCCTGACCCATGTGGCAAATGGCATTTGCCACACCAAAGCGGCGGACGAGCAGGGCGATTTGGCGCTGCGTTTGATGTCGCTGCACAGCCAATTGACCGCCGTGTTGCAGCAATATCAGCCAAATGCTGCTGCGGTAGAGCATACCTTTGTCAACAAAGACGCAGTTGCCACCTTGAAATTGGGTCAAGCCCGCGGAATTGCTCTGTTGGTGCCGGCACAATTTGGGCTAAACGTGGGTGAATATGCGCCGAACGCGGTCAAGAAAACGGTGGTGGGTGTCGGCCATGCCGATAAGGGACAAGTTGAGCATATGGTCAAAGTGCAGCTTACAGGCGTTGTGATCGCAGGGCCAGATGCGGCCGACGCGCTGGCGATTGCGATTTGCCATGCCCATCATCTGCAATCGGCGGGGCGGTTGCAAACGGCGCTACGAAAGGCTGCGATATGATAGGCAAAATCTCGGGGCGGTTGGATTTTCGGGGCAGCGACCATGTTTTGATCGATGTGCGCGGGGTGGGATATATCGTTTATGTCTCTGATCGCACAATGGCAGCCCTGCCTGATCTGGGCGAGGCGGTATCATTGTTCACCGATCTGGTGGTGCGCGAAGATTTGCTGCAACTGTTTGGGTTTGCGACCATGCTGGATAAGGAATGGCACAAATTGTTGACGACTGTCCAAGGCGTTGGGGCCAAGGCAGCACTGGCGATGATGGGCACCTTGGGGGCCGAGGGCGTGTCGCGCGCGATTACCTTAGGTGATCAACGTGCCATTCAATCTGCGCCCGGTGTCGGACCAAAACTGGCCCAGCGGGTGATTTTGGAACTCAAGGCAAAAGCGCCCAGCATGATGGCGGCAGGGGTCAGCCTATCCATGCCCACAAATACCGATGACGTCATCCTTGATGAGGCCATGCCTGCGCCCCGCAAACCCGCCCCCGTTGCCGCCAATGCGGCGCGGGCGGGGGCTGTGGCTGATGCCTTGTCTGCGCTGACCAACCTTGGCTACGCCCAAGGCGATGCTGCCCAAGCGATCACCACAATATCGGTCGATCAGCCAGATGCTGATGCCGCCAGCCTGATCCGCGCCGCCCTGAAACTGCTTGCGCCAAAGGGATAAGTGATGGAACCCGATCCCACATTGCGCGGCCAAGCCCTGCCCGAAGATCTAGATCGTGCCTTACGTCCCCAAGTTTTGGCCGATTTCGTTGGCCAAGCCGAGGCGCGGGCGAATTTGGCGATTTTTATCGAAAGCGCCAAAATCCGTGGTCAAGCGATGGATCACACGCTGTTTCATGGGCCGCCAGGTTTGGGCAAAACCACGCTTGCGCAGATCATGGCACGCGAACTGGGGGTCGGGTTTCGCATGACTTCTGGCCCTGTTTTGGCCAAACCCGGTGATCTTGCAGCGATTTTGACCAATCTGGAACTCAATGATGTTTTGTTCATCGACGAGATCCATCGCCTAAGCCCTGTGGTCGAAGAGGTGCTTTATCCTGCGATGGAGGATTTCGCATTGGATCTGGTGATCGGCGAGGGGCCTGCCGCGCGCACAGTGCGTATTGATTTGCAACCCTTTACCTTGGTGGGAGCCACCACAAGATTGGGCTTGCTGACAACACCCTTGCGGGATCGCTTTGGGATTCCGACACGGTTACAGTTTTATACCGAAGATGAGTTGGATTTGATCGTCACGCGCGGGGCGCGGTTGTTGGGGATCACCTCTGACCCCGAAGGCACGCGAGAGATTGCCAAGCGCGCGCGCGGCACGCCGCGCATTGCAGGCAGATTGCTGCGCCGTGTTGTTGATTTTGTCACCGTCGAGGGCAATGGCCGTCTGACCAAAGAGATTGCGGATCGTGCGCTGACACGGTTGGGGGTGGATGCGATCGGTCTGGATGGGGCGGATCGGCGCTATATGATGCTGCTAGCCGAACATTATGGCGGCGGGCCCGTGGGCGTTGAAACCATTGCCGCCGCCTTATCAGAGGCGCGTGACGCTGTCGAAGAGGTGATAGAGCCCTATTTGCTGCAGCAAGGTCTGATCCAGCGGACCCCACGCGGTCGGATGTTAGCCGCCCGCGCTTGGCGGCATCTGGGCATTGAAGCACCGCGCCCTGTCGGGCAAAGCGATTTGTTCGAAGGCTGATGCCGTTGGCGGGAAACGAGACGATGACGGAAAACCTTGACATTGATGAAATTACCGCACTTTTTACGCGCGGCGATGGGGCCTATTTATCGGCGCGTTGGGGACGGCCCATCGTGCCTGTGGTCTTTGGTGTGACCGATGAAACGCTGGCCGTGGTCAAAGCCGCGATTGAGGCGGTGGTTCACTTGGCAGGTCACAAGATGGCCGAAACCGACCCCGAATTGGGTGCAAATCTGATGATGTTTTTCATCCAAGATTGGGCTGAATTACAAGCATTCCCTAATATGGATCAGTTGATCCCTGATCTTGGCCCCCTATGCGCCAAATTGGGGGCAGGCAATGCCAATCAATATCGTGCTTTCCGATTTGACACAGACGGCGCGATTAAGGCCGCCTTTGTCTTTGTCAAAATGGATGCACATCTTTCGACGGTGCCTGCGGCAGATATTGCACTGGCGCAGGCGGTGCAGGTGATTTGTCTTTGGTCGGATCGCGCCTTTGGCGCGCGCGCGCCCTTGGCGCTGCTAGATGGGGTGGCCGTGTTGCGCCCAGACATCGCTGCCGTGATCCGCGCCCTTTATGCGCCCATGATGCCGATTGTCGCGCGCGATCCATCCCATGCTTTGCGGATTTTGGCGCGCATCGCATGAAAGAGGCCGATCTTTACCCCCCGATAAAAGCCTATCTTGAAGGCCAAGGCTATGAGGTAAAGGCGGAAATTGGCGCTTGTGATGTTATGGCGCGGCGGGGCGTAGAACCTGCGCTGATTGTCGAGATGAAGACCAGTTTTTCGTTGTCTTTGGTGATGCAAGGTGTTGCGCGCCAAGGGATGTTTGATGACGTCTATTTGGCCGTGCCTTTGGGCCCCAAAGGTTGGGGGCCGCGCTACCGCGACATAATTGCCTTGTGTCGGCGTTTGGGGTTGGGTCTGTTGGCGGTCCGCGATCAAATTGTCGAGGCGCATTTGGACCCCGCCCCCTATGTGCCGCGCAAGAATACTTTGCGTGCGGGGCACTTGCTGCGCGAATTTGATCGGCGTGTGGGTGATCCGAATATGGGCGGCACAACTGGCATCAAACGCATGACAGCCTATCGCCAAGATGCGCTTCGGATCGCGCAAACCTTAGTAGATGGGCCGCAAAAGGCTGCTCATGTCGCAACAATCGCTGGTGTGGCGCGTGCAGGTGATGTGATGCGCGCCGATCATTACGGCTGGTTTGAACGGGCGGCCTTCGGCATATATACTTTGACACCCAATGGGCGCGAAGCACTGATCGCAGCATCGCTGGAACTGGCGCGTTTGGGGGGTAAGGATGCATAGATTTGATCTGCGGGTATATTACGAAGACACCGATTTAGCTGGTATTGTCTATTACGCCAATTATCTAAAATTCATCGAACGCGCCCGCAGCGAATGGGTGCGCAGTCTTGGCATAGATCAACTGCGTCTGAAGGCCGATTTAGGAACGGTCTTTGCTGTCCGCCGCGTCGAGGCGGACTATTTGGCCCCCGCGCATTTCGATGATCTGCTGCAAGTGGTGACCCAAGTCTTGGCCGTAACAGCCGCGCGGATCACCTTAACGCAAAATATTTGGCGCGCCGATCAGCATATATTTGCGGCCAAAGTCACGCTGGTTTCCATGGGTCCAAACGGTCAGGCTGTGCGCCTGCCTGCCGCTTTGCGCGGTGCAATTTAGGCCCCTTCGGCGACATTTCGCCCGTAAAAAGCTATCTCTTGGCAAATTGTTTCCATTCGATGTATATGTGGCGCAAATGGACGGGCAAATGCCCCCAAGCACAGAGCAGGCGCAATGAACACCGAAACACTTGCCATGGCGCAGGAGATTGATTTCTCACTGCTGGCCCTTTTTGCCCGCGCAACACTTGTTGTGAAAGTCGTCATGATTGGGCTGATGATCATGTCCTTTTGGTCGTGGTCGATCATTTTTCGAAAGCATATTTTGTTTCGCAAAGCGCGGGGCGAATCCACGGTTTTTGATGCGGCCTTTTGGTCTGGTGAACCGCTGGACGAATTGTTTGAAAAAATCGGTGGCGATCCACAAGGCGCGTCGGAAAAGATTTTCTCAGCGGGGATGTTGGAATGGCGGCGCAGTCATCGCCAAGATGGGGGTCTGATCGCAGGGGCACAGGCCCGCATTGATCGCGCAATGGATGTCGCAATCAATCGCGAGGTTGAGGTGTTAAACCGTGGCCTTAGTTTTCTAGCGACAACGGGATCGACCGCACCCTTCATCGGCCTTTTCGGCACCGTTTGGGGGATCAAACATAGTTTTGAACAAATTGCAGTTTCGCAAAACACTTCGCTGGCCGTCGTGGCCCCTGGGATTGCCGAGGCGCTTTTGGCCACAGGCATCGGTTTGATCGCAGCCATTCCTGCTGTTGTATTTTACAATAAACTGAACAGCGATAGTGAAAAGATCGTTGGCGGCTATGAGGCCTTTGCCGATGAGTTTGCCACAATCTTATCGCGTCAGTTGGATGCATAATGGCGGGCGGCGTCATTAAAAAATCAGGTGGTTCGGGGCGGCGCGGACGGCGCGGCGGCGCAGCCACTATGTCTGAAATCAATATCACCCCGTTTGTGGATGTCATGTTGGTGCTTTTGATCATCTTCATGGTCGCAGCGCCCATGTTGACGGTGGGTGTTCCTGTCGAACTGCCCGACACCGCCGCCAAAGCAATGCCAGACGAACAAGAACCTCCTTTGACGATTTCGATCACCAAAGATGGATTGATCTTTATCCAAGATACCGAAGTCTCTGACACTGACATGATCCCAAAACTGACCGCCATCGCTGCTGAACGCACCAATGATAAGGTGTTTTTGCGCGCCGATGGGGGATTGGATTATGCGCGTGTTGCGGCCGTGATGGGCGCATTGAATGCAGGTGGGTTCAATAATATCGGTCTGGTCACCGATGCGGGCGGACCTGCGATGGGTGGGAACTAGGGCGGCAATGGATCGGGGCACGAAACTTTCTGCCGCGTTACATGCTGGGCTGATCCTGTGGGTCGCGCTGGGGGATTTCTTTTTTTCATCCGATGTCCCCCCCCCAATCGAAGCCGCCAGTGTGTCCTTGATCACCGATGCCGAATTGCGCGGGCTTGAGGCGCGCGCGCCCAAAGTCGAAAATCCTGATGATCAGCCCAAGGCTGCCCCCCCAACC
>CAWUUC010000263.1:0-2760 GCA_963924905.1 uncultured Paracoccaceae bacterium | reverse complement strand
TGACGAAATCTCGGACCCTTGCAGATTGATCAAATCTGCGATGGTGACGCCAAAACCAAATTCGGCCCCCAAGGCGTGCAGATCTTTGGCGCGCCCCGTGCGGCCTTGGCCAAAGCAAAAATCAGCCCCTACGGTAATATGAGAGATACCCAGACCATCCACCAGAACTGTCTTTGCGAAATCGCGCGGTGAGAGTGCAGCCATTTCGGCATCAAAGGGTAACTCAAACAGGTGATCCACGCCCAGTTTGTTCAATTCATAGGCGCGCGATTCGGGGTTCATCAAGCGAAAGGCCGGGCTTGATGGGGCAAAATATTGGCGTGGGTGGGGTTCAAAGGTCAGGATGCCCAAGGGACCAAAAGGGCGGGCCTGATTGATAACAGATTGATGCCCTAGATGGACGCCATCAAAATTGCCCATGGCAACAGATGCGCCACGCGCCGTTTGTGCCAGATGTTGCCAGTGCCGATGGATCTGCATATTACCCCACAAGGGGCCGCGCCCCTAGTCGAACTTTTTGCTTGGCGCCAAGACCAGCGCTTCGCCTTTCAGAACAACCGTATCACCTACCGTGCAAAAGGTTTCAAGGGTCACCCTGCGCCGTGCATGATCAATTCCCATCACGCGCACAACCGCCTGCACCATATCGCCCGGGCGAACAGGTGCCAAAAATTTCAAATTCTGACCCAGATAGATGGTGCCATGTCCGGGCAACTGCTCGCCTATCACGGCAGAGATGAGGCTGGCAGACAACATACCATGGGCGATGCGCCCCTCGAATATGGTGCTTTGGGCATAGGATTCGTTTAGATGCACTGGGTTTCGGTCGGTCGAGACTTGGGCAAATAGCGAAATATCGTCATCGGTGATGGTTTTACGCAGACTGCGCGTCATCCCGATTTCCAAATCTTCGATGCAGATCGTGCCGCGCGGAAAATTATCCAACATATCTGGTCCCCAAAGCTTTAGAGACTCTATATCCAAAGCTGCGGCGCGGCGCAATCCTTGGCGCATGATTTATTCCAATTTTAGGCTATTTAAGTAATTTTATTGCGCGGCTATTTTAGGAAACCGAGCGCATAGGTGGGTGAAAGCTGTTTTTCAGCCAGAAAATCCGTCAATAAATCAGGATCTGGCGCTGCGAGATCACGGCCAAAGCGTGGGTGATCGACGCCAGATGTGATGTAAAGACAATCTAAAGCCTCGCCACTGGCGCCTAAGACATCGGTATTGATCCCATCTCCGATGCATAAGATATTGCCTTCGACATCCCATGAGGCCAGTTTTTGACGCGCTAAATCATAAATCGGCGGATATGGCTTGCCGAAATAGAACACTTTTCCGCCCATCGCCTGATAATCTTTGGCCAAAGCACCCGCGCAGTATAGCAATTTGTCACCAACATGTACGGTGACATCAGGGTTCGCGCAAAGCATGGGCAGATCCAGCGTTTTTGCCTGCAGCAAGACGGCGCGATAATCGTCAGGGGATTCGGTTGCATCGTTTGCCAAGCCTGTGCAAATGATCCCCGTGGATTGATTGATCGCGACACGGTTGATCGAAGCCTTTGGCATATCAGCGTCGAAATCTGTGAAAAATCGCAAATCCTTTTTCGCACCGATATGATGAATATCTGTGCCAATCAGGCCGCCCAGCATTGCATATTGCGTTGCTTGCCCCGAGGTGACGATATCATCCCAAGCATCTTGCGGCACGCCCATGCGAGTCAGTTGTGCCATCACATCAGATTTTGGGCGCGGCGCATTGGTCAGCAAAATCACCCGCCCGCCCTTGGTGCGAAAATCTTGCAGCGCTTTGATCGCTGCAGGATAGGCGGCCACACCATTGTGCAAGCATCCCCACAGATCGCAAAACACGGCTGAATATCGATCTGAAACGTCTGACAGGGCCGTGATAATTTGCGTCATGGGCTGTCCTTAGAATTTCAAGGCGGGAATGATCTGCTTTTTTCGGCTCATCAGACCAGGGATAACCACAGTATCGCCAGAAACGGTCACGCCAAAGGAGGCCTGAGCCAATTCTTTCACCAGATCATTTGGAACCAACAAAGTTGCCTCTTCACGCAAAATATCAATGACGAATAACAGGACTTGATCCGCGCCATCTTCACGCGCGACATCTGTCATGGATGCCATAAGGCTGGCTTTGCGATCCAAAATCACCTTGGGCGCCGTGGTTTCCAGAACGGAAATACGCAGCTCTTTGCCGGCGACATTATACTCTTTGGAATCCATCCGCAGCAGGGCTGCATCGGAAAACGCCCCAACATCAGATTTTGCTTCAAATAATTTTGCGGCGAAATCGGAAATTGTGATTCCCAGATCAGCCGCCAAAGTTTCCGCGAGTGTACGGTCAATCGGCGTTGTCGTCGGGCTGCGAAATTCCAAAGTATCCGACAAAATACAAGACAGCATCAACCCTTTGACCCAATCGGGCATCATAGCCCCCGCCATCAGACCGTGCATCACGGTGACAGTGCAAGCTAAGGGGCGAATAGTGATGTCAATTGGTCCCGATGTTTCCAATCCGCCCACTAACTTATGGTGATCAATAACAGCGGTTACGTTCAATGCATTTATATTGGCGGGCAGTTCGGCGGGGTTATTGGTGTCGACCACGACAACCTTTGTGCCGTCTGCAATCGAATTGGCGATCCTTGGTTTTGGGCAGTCCCAATATTTTAGAACAAAGGCTGCTTCGGTATTGGGTTCGCCCAACAAAACAGCCTCGGCGGGGATG
>CAWUUC010000262.1:0-8246 GCA_963924905.1 uncultured Paracoccaceae bacterium | reverse complement strand
GAGGCGGCGGGCATTTCGGGTCTTTATGCGCGTCGCCATGAGGCAGAGTTGAAACTGTCTGGGGCGGATCAAAACCTGCTGCGGGTTGATGATGTTTTGGAAAGTTTGGCGCAGCAATTATCAACTTTGACACGTCAGGCAAAACAAGCCGCGCGCTATCGCGAGATTGGCGAGGATTTGCGCCGCGCCGAGGGGCAATTGCTGTTTCGCCGCTGGCGCGAGGCTGATTTGGCGCGCACCGAAGCGGATGGCGTCTTGCGCCAACGTGTTGTGCAGTCTGCGCAGACCGAGGCGGCTGCGCGTCTGGCTGCAAAAAATGTGACCGCCGCCGAAGATGTCCTGCCGCCCCTGCGTGAGGAAGAGGCCATTGCCGCGGCCATCTTACAGCGGCTTATTTTGCAGCGGGATCAGCTGAACGATCAAGAACAGCGCGCCCGCGCCACGATCGAGGCATTGCGGGCAAGAATTGTCGAATTGACCCGTGACGCCGACCGCGAGATGGGCTTGAACCGCGATGCGGGTGAGACGATCACGCGGCTAGATTGGGAAATTGAACAGCTGCTGCGCGCCCATGATGGGCATGATCAAAACTTGGCGCAATCTGCGGAAGTGGCGCGCGATGCCTCGGCGCAATTGACCGATTTGGAAACGCACCTGTCTCAAGCCACCGAAGATGCCGCACGACTGGCTGCGCGCCATCAATCGGTGCAACGTATGTTGGCCGATAGCCGCGCCCGTGTCGAAAAAGCCGAAGCCGAAACCGCGCGCGCCGTTCACAGCGTAGCCGCCGCACAATCCGCCCGGCAATTGGCGGATATCGCCTTTGCCGAAGCCGAGGCTGCCCAACAAGAGGCCGCCGAATTGGCCGCTGCCGCCGAAGAGGCATTGATTTTGGCCGAGGAGGCCCGCAGCCAAACCCAATCCACCGAGGCCGAAGCCCGTGCGATCAAATCCGAAGCCGAGGGCGAGGCCGCAGCCTTGCGCGCCGAAGTCAACGCATTGAGCAAATTGATCGAACGCGAGGCCCAATCCGGTCATCAAATTTTGGACCGCCTAAAAGTTACATCCGGATATGAGCGCGCGTTGGGCGCAGCCTTGGCCGACGATCTGCGAAATGCCGAAGTAACAGAGGATGAGGCCACAGGTTGGGTGCAAATGCCCGATTATGCAGACCCCGCACCTTTGCCGTCTGGGTCCTTGCCGCTGATGGATTTTGTCGCAGCGCCCCCCGTGCTCGCGCGGCGCTTGGCGCAGATTGGGTTGGTCGATGCAACAGATGGTCCCCGTTTGCAGTCCTATCTGTTGCGGGGTCAGCGTCTGGTCAGTTTGCAAGGCGATCTGTGGCGATGGGACGGGTATCGCGCAGGCGCGCAAGATGCCCCTTCGGCTGCGGCGCAACGTTTGGTGCAACGCAACCGATTGGATCAAATCAGCGCCGATTTAGCCGTTGTTGAGGGGCGATTGGTCACCGCGTCTGCGGCACACGCGGCTTTGCAATCGCGTCTGGTCGACTTGGCGCGGTCCGATCAAATGGCGCGGGATGCACGTCGGGCTGCTGATGCGCGCATATCGGAAGCTGGTCGTGTTTTGGCTCGTGCCGAGGCCGATAAATCCATCGCCCTTGGTCGCGTTGAGGCGGCAGAACTGGCCGTCTCGCGTTATGGTGACGCTGTCGATGAGGCACGGGCGCAATTGGAAGACGCTTTGGCCAATTCTGAGGATTTGCCCGATTTAGACACCGCTCGCACAGGTTTGGAAGCCGCCAAAATCGCCGTAGAAGCAGCGCGGATTACGATGATGTCGCGCAGGTCCGCCCATGACGAATTGCGCCGCGAGGGCGAGGCCCGTGTGCGCCGTCGCCAAGAGGCCACCAAGGAATTGTCAGGTTGGCGGCATCGGCAAGATACAGCAGAGCGGCGTATGTCAGAACTGGCCGCGCGCAGATCAGAAGCTGAAGAAGAACTGATCGAAGCGGCCGCAGCCCCAGAAGAAATTGCGATCAAACGCGAAGAGTTGGGGGATGCGATTTCCGAGGCCGAGCAACGCCGCGCTAAGGCTGCTGATCTGCTATCCTTGGCCGAGGCTGGTTTGCGCGATGCGCGCGAGGGCGCGCGATCCGCAGACACCCTTGCCAGTGAGGCCCGCGAGGCCCGCGCCCGCGCCGAGGCCCGATCTGATGCCGCCCGTGAAACTGTGACCTATGCGGTCGAACGTATCGCCGAAGAGGCTGGGGCAACCCCAGGGCAGCTGTTGGACACACTGAAAATTGATCCCAACAAGATGCCAAATGCCGAACATTTGGACAGCGAAGTGCAACGCCTAAAGCGCGCCCGCGAAACATTGGGCGCTGTCAATTTGCGTGCGGAAGAGGATGCTTTGGCCGTTACCGCCGAATATGATCAATTGGCGCAAGAAAAGGCTGATCTGGAAGAGGCTATCAAGAAATTGCGCGCTGGCATTGCCAGTTTGAACCGCGAAGGGCGCGAACGACTGCTCGCCGCATTTGAACAGGTCAACGTGAATTTTGGAACGCTGTTCACCCATCTTTTTGGCGGTGGCGAAGCGCGTCTGGTCTTGGTGGAATCTGATGACCCGCTAGAGGCGGGATTGGAAATCATGTGCCAACCGCCCGGCAAGAAGCTGGCGACGCTTAGCCTTTTGTCGGGGGGGGAGCAGACTTTGACAGCATTGGCGTTGATTTTTGGCGTATTTTTGGCGAATCCTGCACCAATTTGTGTATTGGACGAGGTGGATGCGCCGCTGGATGACGCCAATGTCACGCGGTTTTGCGATCTTTTGGATGAAATGACGCGGCGCACTGAAACGCGGTTCTTGATTATTACCCATCATGCGGTGACGATGGCGCGGATGGATCGGTTGTTTGGTGTCACAATGGCCGAACAAGGCGTCAGCCAGTTGGTGAGCGTTGATCTAAAACGCGCCGAGGCCTTGGTTGCATGATCGCCGCGATGCGAACTGCTGGATTTTATGGCGTCACCGATGAAGGCGGCGTAATCTATGCGCGCAGCACTCCTGCCCTGCCAGAATTTACAGCTGTTTTTGACGGTGAGGCTTGGCGCTTGGCGATTGTCTGGCCTTTGCGGGCAACTGCAGAACAACTGGCAGGTTGGAATAACCTTTACCCCGATACGCCCCTAGATACAGATTTGGGCGAGACGCGGATGCAAATGCGCGCAACGCCTGATGATCTGGCCAAATGGGCGCAACGCGTTGATTTGATGGTTGCCAAATGCACCCGATGGCGGCGCGTCACGCGCCAGCGCGATGAGGGGATGTAATCAGCGCAAAACCTGCAAACGATCATTTTTTGTCAGTATCCCATCCTGCACGATCGCGCATAAAACGCCGCGCAAACGCAAGTCGGAATGCGATTTGGTCCACTGCAGCGCATCTGCCCCATACCGCACTTTCCATTTGGCACAGCCAAGATTTGGTACATCTGAAATCTGCAAAATAGCCGTTCCCGCAATGATCTTTGTGCCAAAGGGCAAGTTTTCTGCGCTTGTATTCAGATCAGCAATGATTTGATCGCCAGGGTGCAACGTGTTTTCGCGGTCCTTCCAGACCAAATCTAACACCCGCTTCGGCAGTATCGACACTTGGATGCGCGGATCGGGGCGGCCATCGGACAACTTAAGCCAAGCGGTTTCAAGCCACCGATCCCCCAAAACACCGCCTTGTGTGGACAGGGTCAAGCTGTCAGGAAATACACGCAGGCCGCGTGCGGGGCGGATGCATAAAAGGTCAATCAGAGAATCAGTTTTGGCCGCTGCAGTCACATAAGGCAGGGCAGCGTTTAACTCTAACAGCATGAAACCCCCTGATAATTCACCAAATCTTGCCATCTTCGTGCTTTTTACGCAACAATCCGATGCATAAGTGCCAGTTCTTTCTCAAGTGACTTATTTTTAATCATTCTCGGTGACACTCTGACCAGAGCGAGGAGGTCGCGATGATGGAGTATCTGCCGAAAGAACTGGTTGACGGATTTGACGAGGCGCGCAAACGAAGCCAGTTGCGTAAGTCGCGTTTGCGGGTTCAGGTGGGTGCACAGTTGGTTCCCATCTTGCGGTTTTGGAAAGATGGCTTTGCGCTGGACAGCGCAATGACCACACATCTGCGCGGCCTTGTGGATGTTTTTGACGGCGCTAAACATGTATTTCAGTGCCTTATCGTTGCATCGCGCGTCGAAAATGGCAATTTAATCTGTGACTTCAAACGTGCAACCCGCGTCGAAGACAAGGCTGCGCTTGACTATCTCAAGGACGCGGGCGCGCCTGTCGGCTATTTACCCCGCGCCTGAGCGGTTATTGTAAATCGCCAAAGGCGGTTTTCAGACGCGCAATCGCCTCATGAACTGTGCTGCGCGGGGCGGCAAGGTTAAATCGCAAAAAGCTTTCGCCGCCTTTTCCAAAGGGCGTGCCATGGTTCACAGCAATTTTAGCCCCTTTTTGTACGCGGGCGATGAATTCCTCGCACGCCATCCCAGTGCCTGCAAAATCCACCCATGCCAAATAGGTTGCTTGCATCGGCATTGATGCTAGTCCCGGAATTTCTGCAATACCTGCGTCAAATATCTTTGCGTTTTCCGTCAGATATGCCGTTAGAGCATCGACCCAAGCCGCCCCTTCAGGAGAATAGGCCGCCGTTGCCATCGTGAGCCCAAAAGAATTAGGCGAAATTCCCAGAGCATTCATTCTGGCCGCAAATTTCGCACGCAACGCGGGGTCTGCGATGATGACATTGCCCGAATGGCCACCTGCAATGTTAAAAGTTTTCGTCGTGGCCGTCATCATGACCAGCCGTTCAGAAATGCCGTCGATCAAAGCCATTGGTATGTGCTTGTGTCCGCCCAAAACCAAATCGTGATGAATTTCATCTGAGACCAGAACCAGATCATGACGCTGGCAAAATTCTGCCACGCCTTGCAATTCAACGGAGGTCCATACCCGCCCGCCGGGATTATGCGGCGAGCACAGGATCAGCATCCGTTCATTGCCTGTCATCTGCGCATCCCAAGCGTCGAAATTCATTTGATAGACGCCGTTTTCTAACGCCAGTTCACATTCCACAACCACGCGCCCTGCACCGCGAATTACGCGGGCAAAGGCGTGATAGACCGGCGTCATCAAAACTACCCCGTCACCCAAAGATGTAAAGGCATCGACACAAAGGGCGGTTCCATTGACCAAACCATGTGTGGTAAAAATATCTTCGCGCGCAACCGTCCAGCCGTGACGGTTGGACATCCACCAACGGATCGCGTCCAAATAGGCGGCATCATCGCCATAATAGCCATAGATTCCGTGGCTCATCATCCCATTGAGCGCGTTCTGAACGCAGGTTGGCGGGCGAAACTCCATGTCCGCGACCCACATGGCGATACCGTCCTTGGGTGAAACGCCGTAAAGCGGTTCCATCAAGTCCCATTTGTAAGAATGGGTTCCAACGCGAGGGATGACAGTATCAAAATCCATAATTGGCTCCATTTGCGGAAATTTGTCCTGGATATTTGCAAGTATTTGGAAAATCAATCCAAATATAAGTAAATAGGCAGAACAAACATATTCTTTTGTTTGGTTTGGGCGATTTACCCAAACCTCTTGCACCAAATTCGCGTTACGCTTAAATCCGCTGCATGATACGCCCCATTCTGATACATCCTGATCCCCGCCTCAAGAAGCCATGTGAACCCGTGTCACAGGTGACGTCTGAAATTGCAACTTTGGCGGCGGATATGTTGGAAACCATGTATGACGCGCCGGGCGTTGGACTGGCTGCGCCGCAAGTGGGCGTGTTGAAACGGGTGATCGTGATGGATTGCATCAAAGATGGCCCCCCTGAGCCAATGGTTTTGATCAACCCTGAAATCGTTTGGACATCGGATGAACCATCTGTTTATGAAGAGGGCTGTTTATCCATTCCTGACCAATATGCAGATGTCACCCGCCCTGCCCAAGTTCGCGTGACATGGTTGGGTCTGGACGGCGCCACGCATGAGCGCAGTTTCGATCATCTTTGGGCAACCTGCGTGCAGCATGAAATTGACCATCTGAACGGCAAATTGTTTATCGATTATCTGGGCCCCCTGAAGCGGCAGATGATCACCCGTAAGATGGAAAAGATGAAACGCGAAATGGCGCGCGGCGTATGACGCGGCGTGCCTTGATCGGCTATCCAAACGCGATCCTGCGCACGCCTGCCGCCGATGTGGCTGCCATCACGGATGAGGTGCGTGGTATTTGGGCCGAAATGGTTGAAACTATGGAGGCGATGCCCGGCTATGGCTTGGCGGCCGTGCAAATCGGTGTGGCGCTGCGCTTGGCGGTGGTCGATTGTTCAGAAACGCGGGGGCAGGCGATTTTGATGGCCAATCCGCAGATTTTGCACGCCTCGACGCAGATGCGCGACCATGAAGAGGCCTCGCCCAATTTGCCGGGGGTATCGGCCATCATTGCGCGTCCACGCGCCGTGACGGTCCGTTATATGAATGCAGATGGTGCGATGGAAGATCGCGATTTTGTGCATCTTTGGGCGACATCGGTGCAGCATCAGATCGACCATTTGGCGGGTAAGATGTATTTTGATCACCTGTCAGCCCTTAAGCGCAAGATGCTGTTTGCCAAGGCAGAGAAGTGGCGCAAACGGGCATGAAAATCGTCTTTATGGGATCGCCAGATTTTTCGGTGCCAGTGCTGCGCGCTTTGGCAAAGGAACATAAGATTTTAGCGGTCTATTGTCAGCCCCCCCGTCCTGCGGGGCGCGGTAAATCTGAACGCAAAGGCCCCGTGCATCTGGCGGCGGAAGAGATGGGGCTGATGGTGCGCCATCCCGTTTCTTTGCGCGATCACGCGGCCCAAACGGCATTTGCAGACTTGGGGGCGGATATTGCGGTGGTCGTTGCCTATGGTTTGATCTTGCCACAGCCCGTGTTGGACGCACCGCGACTTGGGTGTTTGAATATCCATGCCAGTCTTTTGCCACGGTGGCGGGGAGCGGCCCCCATTCACCGCGCCATTATGGCAGGCGATGCCGAGACTGGAATTTGTATCATGCAGATGGAAGCGGGCCTGGACACGGGGCCCGTTCTTGCCCGCAGGGAATTGCCAATTTTGGCGATTGAAACAACTGCCGAATTGCACGATCGCCTCGCTCAATTGGGCGCAGAGATGATTTGTGAAACGCTGAACCGCTTGCCGTTGCCATCTCATCCCCAAAACGAGGAGGGTGTGATTTATGCCACTAAAATTGATAAATCCGAGGCGCGTATAGATTGGTCTAAGCCGGCCGCAAATGTTGCGCGCCAAATCAATGGATTATCCCCATTTCCGGGGGCCTGGTGCATGATTGGCGCAGAGCGGGTTAAATTACTGCGCGCCCAAGCTGTTGACGGGGTGGGGCGCAGCGGCCTGCATTTGGGTTCGTTGACGGTCGCTTGTGGGGCTGGTGCCGTGCAAATTTTGGCCTTGCAACGTGAGGGGAAACGCCCTGTCACTGCTGCCGAGTTTTTGAACGCTGCAACAATGCCGTTATGTCTTGAGTGATTTCGGCTATCCCGTGGGATGGTTTGGCCTTGCCATTGTGGGGGCTGCGCGCCCCCCGCAGGATATATTGGCAACGGGGAAAGATTAAGGGAGGTTGCGAATAACTTCGCCCAGACGGAAGGTTTTTCCGCCTGCAGCGGTCCATGAAAGTCGTCCTTGCCATGCTGCAAAGACAAGCCCCGCGCGATGGCGGCCCTGCGCGCCGTCGCCGAAATATTTGGCAAGCGTTGTTTCAATTGTTGCGCGCCATTGGCTGGCGGCCGCCAAACTGGTTGGGTCGGCTTGGCTCAGGGCGAGAAGGATGGGAATATCCACATAATCAGCTTGATGTTTCAAAAAGCTTTGGACGTTCTTTGTGGTCGATAGTTCGGCATTGGCACGACTGGTCAATTCGGTCCAAGCTGCGCGCAAGGCTGCCTGACACATTTTGGGTTGGCTGCCAAATCGCAACACAAGCGCAGGCGCCGAAAGACCGGTTGCAGTTGAAATGGCAGAAAAAGAGGCCGCGCGTGCGCCCCCTTCGATCATGCGTTGTCGGACTGTGTATAAAATATCAGTATCTGGAATAAGTTTTGTGCGTGCCATCAGATTATTATGAATTATCGTTTTGATAATTCAAGCCCCAGCTTTACAGGGGCGCCGTGATTTGTAAGTCTTGGCGAAATTATAGGACAAAGCCAT
>CAWUUC010000261.1:0-3007 GCA_963924905.1 uncultured Paracoccaceae bacterium | reverse complement strand
TCTCGCGCTGAACGTTGATCAGGCGGCGGCTGGTGTCGCGAAAATCATTGTTGACCAATGCTGTGCTGATCGCAGGGTCCGAGGCCAGCAGCAAAGGCACAACAGATGTTCGCTGCAATTCGCCCAGCATATTGCCCGAATAAAGAGCCAAACGCAGATCCGCGCGGTTGCGTGTGGTTTCCGTAAATCGGTCCGACATCAATTTATTGGTTGTCAAAACCACACCCAGCGCAACCATTGCCAAGATGAAAAAGACCAGCCTAACCCGCCACTTTGGCGACAGGCTTAGGTCCAACTCATTGGTCCCATTATTGGTTTCGCTCATACTTTCGCACCTTGCATCAGACCAATTTAGGCCGAGTGGCGCGCCCTCTCAAGCGGGTCGTCTTAGACAAGCGCCATATCGCCCATCAGACCCGCGAACAGCGCGGCCCCATCTGTGCCACCAGTGGCCGCATCTACCACGCGTTCCGGATGGGGCATCATGCCCAATACGCGCCGATTGGCGGATAAAACCCCCGCAATATCGGCCACAGCCCCATTTGGATTTTGGGCATAGGTAAAGGCAATGCGATCCTCGGCTTGCAATTGGGCCAATCCATTGGTGTCGATGGTGTAATTGCCGTCATGATGTGCGACGGGCACGTGGATGCTTTGCCCCGCGCGATAGCCCACCGTAAAGGCCGATGCCGTGCTGGCCACATTTAAGGTCACGGATTTGCAAATAAATTTCAGCCCTGCATTTCGCATCAAAGCGCCGGGCAACAAACCCATTTCCGTCAACACCTGAAAGCCATTACAGATGCCCAAGACATAGCCCCCTCGCGCCGCATGGGCGACAATGGCTGCTGCAATCGGGGATTGGGCCGCGATCGCCCCGCAGCGCAGATAGTCGCCAAAAGAAAAGCCCCCCGGAACACCCACCACATCAACCCCTGCAGGCAATGCGCTGTCTTTGTGCCAAACCCGCGCCACTTCAAATCCTGCGCGTTCAAAGGCCACAGCCAGATCGCGATCACAATTCGATCCAGGAAAGGTGACGACAGCGGCTTTCATTGGGCGCTCCTTGGGATAGGTTCAGGATTACAAAATCTCAACGCGATAGCTTTCGATCACCGCGTTTGCCAATAGTTTATCACACATTTGCGTCACTGTGGCACGCGCGCTGTCTGCATCGGTTTCATCCAAATCCAGATCGATGACCTTGCCCTGGCGCACTGAATTGACGCCCGCAAACCCAAGACTGCCCAGCGCATGGCGCACAGCTTCTCCCTGCACATCCAAAACACCAGATTTCAGCATGACGGTCACACGCGCTTTCATATTGGGTCCTTTCAGGGTTTGGCGCGCCATAACTGTTGGGACGGCGCACGGCAAGTGGTCAGTTGATCCAAAACCTTAATTTATCAGCGTTGGCTTGATGACATGTGTGGCATTTGACGGCAAAACACCCAAACGGCGCGCCAATTCGGTATAAACATCGGATAAGGGCCCGGGGTCGGGGATCGGCAGACCATCCCCACGATCGACCTGCCCGCGCATATCCCAAAGACGGCAGGTATCGGGGCTGATCTCATCCGCGACGATCAGGCGCATATATTCGCCTTCCCAAACGCGGCCAATTTCCAATCGAAAATCGGCCAAACGGATACCCGCGCCCAACATAACCCCCGACAAAAAGTCGTTCACGCGCAGCGCCAGCGCCACGATATCATCCAAATCTTGCTGGGTTGCCCAGCCAAAGGCCACAATATGTTCTTCGGCCACCATCGGCAAATGCAGGCTGGGTTCTTTGAAATAGTATTCCACAATCGGGCGCGGCAGTGGTGTGCCGTTGGGAATACCCAGACGTGTGACCATATCACCGGCAGAAAAGTTACGCACCATCACCTCTAAAGGGACAATTTCGGCCATCCGCACCAGTTGTTCGCGCATATTAATGCGGCGCATGAAATGGGTCGGGATTCCAACAGAATTCAACCCAGACATAAAGAATTCCGACAGCCGATTGTTCAACACGCCCTTGCCTTCAACCGCTGCAGGTGTGGCGTCAATCGGCGTAGGGGCGCTGTCATCTTTGAAATATTGGATCAAAGTGCCGGGCTCTGGTCCTTCGTAAAGGATCTTTGCCTTGCCCTCATATACCTTTTTTCTGCGCGCCATGAATGCTCCGATACGGGTGGGCATTGGGGCCGAATACTGCCCCTGCCTTTGGTGTGGCTATAGGCTATGCGGCGCTGCGGGGCAAGTATCGGACGGGCCGCTGTGCCCCAGCCTCTTGAACCACAGCGACGCGATGAACATATGGGGAATGAAATTTCGCCAGAAAGGGCCAGCCATGACCAGCTTAGATGATCGCGCAAATGCATTTGAATCCAAATTCGCCCATGACGCCGATATGCAATTTCGCGCCGAAGCGCGGGCGAATAAATTGCTTGGGCTTTGGGCTGCGGGCTTGTTGGGCAAAACCGATGAGGCTGCGGCTGAATATGCTATGACGGTGGTTGCCGCCGATTTTGAAGAGGCAGGCACCGAAGATGTCGTGCGAAAGGTCGCAGCGGATTTAGACGGCAAAGCCAGCGCGGATGAAATTCGTGCAAAACTGGCAGCTCTGTTGCCCGAGTCAAAAGCACAGCTTATGTCCGAACTCTGATCGCCTAACCCCAACCTTTTGGGCCACGCTTTTTGTCAAAACAAGGCGTGGCCCGATTGCATTTTACACCCCCACCCGCCATTCTGTCCGCGATGGGGGAGATGATCATATGGCACAAACAATCTTGATTACAGGCGCTGGAGCAGGGATCGGTCGCGCCACAGCGCGACATTTCATCGCCCTTGGCTGGCGCGTGGCCCTGATGGGACGGCGGGCGCAGACATTGCAAGATACCGCCGATGGCGCGCCTGCCTTGATCTTGCCTTATGATGTAGGCCAAGCCGACCAAGTCGATCAAGCCTTTTGCAAAATCAATGCAGAATGGGGGCGATTGGATGTGTTGTTCAACAATGC
>CAWUUC010000260.1:0-3074 GCA_963924905.1 uncultured Paracoccaceae bacterium | reverse complement strand
GGCGCGCTTGAATATCAAGGCGAGATGTTTGTTGACCTGAACCGCCATGAAGAAGCCCTAAAAAACCTAGAAATGCTCAAAACCCTTTGTGGTGATTGCGAACAATCCTTAGAACTTGAGGCCTATATCATCGCAAACCCCCCAACACCTATTTAAGCTAATCTGCCCGTTCTTCTCTTTGCTAAATATCCTGGGGGGTCTGGGGGGCTAGCCCCCCAGTTTCCGCCCTATGCTGCGTGAATCACGCAGCCTACAGCTAGACCATCTGCTAGTATCGCGCTAACATGTTCTTGATTTGTTCAGGTTCATCATGCGATTCTGCGAGCTGTCTATCACATCGAATTTCACATTCCTGACGGGGGCCTCGCATCCCGAAGAATATATCATGCGCGCCGCCGATATGGGTATGGCGGCGGTTGCGGTTGCGGATGTCAATTCGGTGGCAGGGATTGTGCGCGCGCATACAAAGGCGCGCGAATTAGCCCGCGATGGCGGGGCGAAGATACGGCTGATCCCCGCCGCCAAGATCGTAATGCGCGATGGGTTTGCCGTCACCGCCCTGCCACAAAACCGTACGGGTTGGGCCAATCTTTGCCGCCTGATCACCTTGGGGCGACGGCGCGCAGATAAGGGTGATTGCGATATTGGTTTGCAAGATATGCTTGACTGGTCTGGGGATATGACCCTTTTATTGCATCCCTCCCAAGGCCCCAAATGGCGACAATCAGCGGAAAGTTTGGTTACGCGCGCAATATGTCATCTGATGATGGCGCCGCGCTATGACGGCCAAGACATCGCCCGCTTTACCAAAGTCACTGCTTTGGCCGATGATCTGGGGATATCGACCATCGCCAGCGCAGCACCCATGATGCATCATGGATCGCGACGCAAATTGGCCGATGTCTTGACCGCTATTCGTCTGGGCCTGCGGGTCGAAGAGTTGGGCCGCCGCGCCTTACCCAATGGCGAACAGCGCCTGCGGTCAGACGCGGAAATGTATCGCCTCTTTCGCGGGTTCGAAGACGCAGTCGACCGCACAGGCGATCTGGCAGAAACCTTCACCTTTTCACTGGATGAGTTGCGCTATGAATACCCTTCTGAGGTAACAGCGGGTGAGACAGCAGCAGGGCGACTGGCCCGCCTGACCGAGGAGGGTCTGCGCTGGCGCTATCCCAATGGCGCGCCCGACCGCGTGCGGGCACAAGTCGCGCATGAATTGGCGCTGATCCATAAAATGACCTATGAGCCTTATTTTCTAACCGTGCATGACATCGTGGCCTTTGCCCGCGATAAGGGAATTTTGTGCCAAGGGCGCGGGTCGGCGGCCAACTCTATCGTCTGCTATGCGCTGGGGGTCACATCTGTTTCCCCCGAAATTGGCACAATGGTCTTTGAACGCTTTATCTCCGAGGCGCGGGGCGAACCCCCCGATATAGACGTTGATTTCGAACATGAACGCCGTGAAGAGGTGATCCAGCATATTTATGCGCGCTATGGCCGCCACCGTGCGGGGTTATGCGCGACCGTTATTCACTATCGCGGCAAGCGCGCCGTGCGCGAGGTGGGGCGGGTGATGGGGCTGACCGAAGATACGCTTTCGGCCATGTCCAGCCAAATCTGGGGCTTTGGCCGCGCCAAAGAGATGGAGGAAACGCGGTTGCGCGAAATCGGTCTGGACCCCACAGATCGCCGCCTGCGCCAAACGATGGATTTGATCCAAGAGATTCAGGGCTTTCCCCGCCATCTGTCCCAGCATGTCGGCGGGTTTATCATCACCGAAGGGCGGCTGGATGAATTGGTCCCGATTGAAAATGCCACGATGGAAGATCGCACGGTGATTTGCTGGGACAAGGACGATATCGACAGTCTTGGCATTCTTAAGGTGGATATTTTGGCGCTGGGGATGCTGTCTTGTCTGCGTAAGGGCTTTGATCTGATGGAAAAACATGGGGTTGGGCGTTACAATCTGGCGACCCTACCCGCCGAGGATCCCGCCACCTATGACATGCTGGCGCGCGCGGATAGTCTAGGGGTGTTTCAGGTCGAAAGCCGCGCACAGATGAACTTTCTGCCCCGTATGCGGCCGCGCTGTTTTTATGATCTGGTGATCCAAGTGGCCATCATCCGACCTGGGCCTATTCAGGGTGATATGGTCCATCCCTATCTGCGCCGCAGGAATGGTCAAGAAAAGGTCAGTTTTCCGTCGGATGCGCTGGGTGCCGTTTTGGCCAAGACGCTGGGCGTGCCCTTGTTCCAAGAACAAGCGATGCAAATCGCCATTGTGGGCGCGGGTTTTACCCCCGAAGAGGCCGATCGTCTGCGCCGCTCATTGGCCACGTTCAAAAAACACGGCTCGGTATCAGAGTTCCATGATCGGTTTTTGGCAGGTATGGCGGCGAATGGCTATGATGATGATTTCGCCGCACGTTGTTTTGCCCAGATTGAGGGGTTTGGCAGTTATGGGTTCCCCGAAAGTCATGCCGCATCTTTTGCCCTACTGGTCTATGCCAGTGCTTGGATCAAACGTCACCATCCTGGGATGTTTGCCTGTGCGCTGCTCAATAGCCAACCGATGGGGTTTTATGCCCCTGCACAAATCGTGCGCGATGCGCGCGAGCATGGGGTAAAGGTATTGCCGCCGTGCATCAATGCCAGCCATTGGGATTGCGTGATGGAAGAGACCGATACGGGCCTTGCCCTGCGGCTTGGCTTTTGCCAAATCAAAGGCATGGCCGAGGAAGAGGCGCTGTGGATTGTGGCGGCGCGGGGCAATGGCTATTACGCCATCGAAGATGTCTGGCGCCGCGCAGGCGTGCCCGCTGATACCGTAACCCGTCTGGCCGAGGCGGATTGCTTTGCAAGCCTATCCCTACCACGGCGCAACGCCCTTTGGACAGCCCGTGCGCTTGGTGGCAAAAAACCCCTGCCGCTTTTTGCGGGTGATTTGGATGGCGAAGTCATCCACGAAACCACCGTGCAGTTTCGGCAGATGACCGAGGGTGAGGCCGTGGTGGAAGATTATGTTTCAATGCGCCTTAGCCTGCGCTGTCATCCGGTGGCGCTACTTCGACATT
>CAWUUC010000259.1:0-3190 GCA_963924905.1 uncultured Paracoccaceae bacterium | reverse complement strand
TCGTAGCTCGGGCCGTAAGAGTGCGTGCCGTTCATGTCTCCATGCCCGACATCTGCCCCGACGGTGCGGTGCCTTTCGTAGATTTCGCAAAGCGTGTTCATCAGGTTTCCAGCTTCTCAATCGGCTGCGGCCATTTCAACCGCGCGCGCCATGGTTTCGCAGATCGCATAGGGGGTCTGACCCAGCTCTAGGGCAAAATCAGGGGCGGAATGTCCGATCAAATAGGCCTTGGTGACGGTGCCCACAAAAGGCAGCAAACCCGCAATCCCGCCCTCTTTGCCCATGCCGCCCGCGATCCAACGGATGCGCGCAAAGGCCTGCAATGCTTTGGCGGCGCTGTCGACATTTGTGGCCTTGCTGTCATTGACGAATTTTACCCCGTCTTTTTCACGTACCAATTGGCTGCGATGGGGCAGGCCCGAAAAACTGTAAAAGGCGGCCTCAATTTGTTTTGGCCCCAATCCCAAACTGCGCGCGGCTGCATAGGCGGCACAGGCGTTTTGATGGTTATGCGCGCCGGGCAGACCCGCAACCATCCGCAAATCAATCGAGGCCACCTGCTTGCCGCGCCGCCATTCGGCCAAAAACCCTTTGCGCGCAAAGACTGACCAGCCGAAATCTTCCAGCTTTTGCCCCGATGAGATGCGAATAACCCGATCATCAGCGGCACCTTCGGACAATTGATTTGCCAAAAAGCGCCCCTCACTCTCGTCAACGCCAATCACCGCGCGATCTGGGCCGCCTTCGGCAAACAACCGCCGTTTGGCCGCAAAATATCCCCCCATGCCGCCATGACGGTCCAGATGATCCGGCGACAAATTGGTGAACACAGCCAGATCAGGGGTCAGCGCCCGCGCCACTTCGGTTTGATAAGACGACAGTTCTAAGACGACGATCCCGCCATCTTCGGGCGGGTCGATATCCAATACGCCGCGCCCAATATTGCCCGCCATCTGCGATGGCCGCCCCACTTCGGTCAAAATATGATGGATCAGCGCGGTGGTGGTGGATTTTCCGTTGCTGCCTGTCACACAGATGACGCGGGGGGCCACATCGAAATCATCCCAACTTTCATCGCCAAAACTGCGAAAGAAAAGGCCAATATCATTGTCGACAGGTACGCCTTGGGCCATGGCCTGAGCAATCACAGGGTGGGGCGCAGGGTAAAGATGCGGGATCCCAGGAGAGGTCACCAACATCGCCACGCCATCAAGGGCCCCAGCCTTGGTCAAATCGGTGCAGATAAACTCTTCGGCCTTGGCGCGCGCCTCGGCGCTGTCATCCCACAGCAACACGTCTGCCCCGCCCGCCATCAGCGCGCGCGCCGTTGCCAAACCTGACCGACCCATGCCCAAAACAGCAATTTTCTGCCCCTCAACACCTTTGACAGGAATCATCACACACCCCAAAATTCATCCCCCCCACCATGCCCCGTGGGCGTCTGCCCCGCAAGGTCGGCGCAGTCCGATTGCACGGGACGCGGGGTAATCTTGGCCGCAACCACTGATTGACAACCTTTGAAATAAGGGCAAACCTTGCAGGCATTGATCCATCTTTTGCCGCGCATTTTTTAAGGTTTTTTATGACTATTCTGACCGAGACGACCGATTTGCCCGCAAGTGTTGCAACGACAGCCTTGATCGCGGCGGGTGATACCGTGATGGGGCAAATTTCGACGATAGGGGATCGTGACTGGATCGCGGTGGATTTGATCGCAGGTCAAACCTATAGTTTTGCGGCAGTCGCGGTGGGGACCTCCCCTTTGAATGATCCCTATTTGCGCCTGCTTGGCCCGAATTTAACCCAATTTGGCGCGAATGATGATGGCCTGCCAAACCGAAATTCGATCCTAGAGTTTACGGCGATATCAAGCGGGCGTCATTACATAGAGGTGTCGGATTTTGACAGCGGCACTGGGCGGTATGGCGTGACGATGGCGCAGGGGACAAAACCGTCTTTTGAAATTGATTTGGTTGCGGGCGTTATCATTGATCAGACCCAAACGTGGCAGTCGACAAGCCTGAGCTATGGGTTTCGCCTCAGTGGAAATGACGGCAGCACAAGGTTCAATGGGGTTTTCAGCAACGAACAACAAACGGCGATCACCGCTATTTTGGGTTATTTCGCCGAGCTCGCCCTTATCACCTTTTCCAATAAAGGTCAGACGAATTCTGCCACGTTGTTATTTGCGAATTACCGCGCCAATGATGGGATCGCCGCCTATGCCTATCTGCCAGGCAGCCAAAGCTTTCGCGATGTTGAAGGCGATGTTTGGCATAATAATTTCTATTTTGACGGTCAAACCGTGCAAGGCAGCAGTTTTTACGAAGTCATGTTGCACGAAATCGGCCATGCGATGGGGCTGACACATCCCGGACTTTATGATGCCTCTGCGTCGGTCGATATCACCTATGACAATTCCGCCCAATTCATCCAAGACAGCGAAACCTTGACCTTGATGAGCTATTTTTCAGCCGAGGAAACAGACGGGGATGACGTGATTGGGGATACTTTGGGGATTGCCGATATTTTGGCGCTGCAAAATGCCTATGGGGCGAATATGTTGACGCGCGCGGGCAACACCATCTATGGCTATAACAGCAACGCGGGTGCGACCTATGACTTTAACCTCAACACAACGCCCAAACTGGCCATCTGGGATGGCGGCGGCAAGGATACGTTGGATCTGTCAAGCTATGCGGGCGCGCAGCGCATTGATCTAAACCAAGGCGCCATATCGAATGTTTTGGGATATGTGGGCAATCTGGGCATTGCCATCGGCGCCGTCATCGAAAATGCCATTGGTGGCAGGGGCCGCGATACGATCATCGGCAATCATCATGAAAATGCGATTTATGGCGGCGGCGGGGCTGACCAATTATTCGGCGGCGGGGGTGATGATCAATTATTTGGCGGCGGGGGGGCGGATACCCTGCAAGGCGACAGCGGCGCCGATATTTTGTTTGGGGGACGGGGCGATGATATTTTCTATGTCGATGACCCAAATGATACCATCATCGAAGGTGTCGGCGGCGGTTATGATATCGTTTTGACGACCGTCGGCTATACGCTGACATATGGTCTTTCGGTTCAAGAACTGCGCGCAATGGGGGGGACTGCGGTTCATTTAACAGGCAATGAGACCGCAAATCGGCTGGTCGCAGCTGCAGGTCAAACGGATATGACAGGC
>CAWUUC010000258.1:0-2909 GCA_963924905.1 uncultured Paracoccaceae bacterium | reverse complement strand
ACAGAAACGCGTTGTTGTTGCCCCCCTGACAGCGCATTTGGGCGGTGGTCTAATCGTTGGCCCAACCCCAATTGCGTCAATAACTCTGCTGCCCGCGCACGACGTGGCCCCCGTGCGGCCCCCGCATAAACCGCAGGGGCTGCAACATTGCTGACAGCATCCAGATCCCCCAGCAATTGATAACGCTGAAAGATAAAGCCAAAATGTTCGCGCCGCAGCGCCGCTTGCTCGTCTGGTTCCAAATCAGCAACATTGCGGTCGGCAAACCTATAGGTTCCAGCACTTGGCTGATCCAAGCATCCAAGGATATTCATTAAGGTGGATTTGCCCGATCCCGATGCGCCAATGATGGCGACAAATTCACCCGCCGCGATGTCCAAATTGACATCGTTTAGAACCGTAATTTCTTGTTCCCCTGCCGAAAAACGACGTGTGATGCCGCGTAAAGAGATCAAGGATTGACCCAAATTGGCCATCTTAAAATCCCAGTCGCGGTGGTCCGCCGCGACGTGCGCCGCTGCTTGCAATGTCAACATTGGCCGTGCCGGTCACCACAACATCGCCCTCATCCAGACCGGCTGCAATCTCTGCCGTCACCTTATTGTTCAAACCAACCTCAACCGCCTTGCGCGACATACCCAGAATTTGGGAATATATCTCAACCTCATATCCATCCTTGACCCGTTGCAATGCCGCAGCAGGAACGGTCAAAACATCCTTTGCTTCGGCCAAAATGACCGAGACTTGTGCCGTCATCCCAATTCGCAATTTGCCTTCGGGGTTTTCAACTTGCAACAAAGCGATGTAGTAAATCGCCTGATCTGTGCTGATCGTATCGCTTTCTTTGATCTGTGCAGGGGCAGGTTCCAGCGCACTCACCTCGGCGTCAAATTTGGCATCTGGCGCGCCCAAAATTGTGAAACTCGCAGCTTGTCCCGCCCGAACATTGACGACATCCGCCTCTGAGATTTCTGCTTTCACCACCATCTGATCCAAATTGGCCAGCTTCACGATCGTCGGGGCATTGTTGGCAGCATTGACCGTCTGTCCTTCCTCGACGACGATGGCGACAACGGTTCCTTCACTGGGCGCAGTGATTGTTGTCCGTTCTAACCCGATTTTTGCTTGGGCGACCGTGACCTCGGCGCTGGATTTTTGCGCCTCTAGTGCGGTCAGATCAGCCTTTAAGACCGCGACATCGGCCGCACCCCC
Organism: uncultured Paracoccaceae bacterium; assembly: GCA_963924905.1. Lineage (GTDB taxonomy): Bacteria > Pseudomonadota > Alphaproteobacteria > Rhodobacterales > Rhodobacteraceae > Cypionkella. The sequence continues at coordinate 1,697 of CAWUUC010000258.1, read as the reverse complement.
TTCAACCGCCTCTTTGGTCACCAAATCTTGCGCGCCCAACTTCAATTGGCGCTCCATCACCAACTCAGCTTTGCGTAAGGCCGCTGATCGGGCTGCGATCTGGGCGTCAATCCCCGCCAAAGCGGCCTCGGCGCGCAAAACGTCATTTTCTTGATCTTGGCGGTCGATCTGGGCAATGACATCCCCAGCTTTGACTTTTTGCCCCAAAACCACATCGATGCGTTGAATTTGTCCAGAGACGCGCGCCCCCACGCTGACCAATTGTTCTGCCTCAATTGCCCCCGTCGCCAAAACCGTCAGCGCCACATCGCCCCGCTCCACGATGGCTGTTTGCGGTGCCACTGTTGTGGTTTGACTGCGTGTGATTTGCCATCCTCCAAGTCCCAGCCCAAGGGCCGCCAAAACAAGGATCACATAAAGGCGCTTAGACTTCTTCATATTGCTCTCAATCTTACGGGGCTCGCGCATTTATACGCCTACTACCAGATCTTCCGTCGCGTGCTTGCTATAATGGCCATGGATCCCCTAATGTCTATGGTCTGTGGACGGGACAAAAATCAATTGCCCCTGTTCAAAACGTCGCATCTTGCGCTAAGCAGCAGGACAAACAAACGGAGAGTATGATGTTTCGCGCCCTGATTTTGGAAAAAGACGGCGAGCAGGCGGTCCCACGTCTTGCCGATTTGGATGACTCCACCCTGCCTTCGGGCGATGTCACGGTGTCTGTCGAATATTCAACCATCAATTACAAAGACGGCCTATGTCTTTCACCAAATGGCGGTGGCTTGGTCCGCAACTATCCCCATATCGGCGGCATTGATTTTGCAGGCACTGTCCGCGACAGTTCTGACCCACGTTATAAGGCAGGCGATCAGGTCGTCTTGACAGGCTGGCGGGTTGGCGAGGCCTATTGGGGCGGTTATGCCACACTTGCCCGCGTGCGAGCTGATTGGTTGGTCCCTCTGCCCAACGGTCTGACCACGCGTGATGCAATGGCGGTTGGTACGGCAGGCTTTACCGCTATGTTGGCCGTCATGGCACTAGAGCGTCACGGCCTAACCCCATCCCAAGGCGAGGTCTTGGTGACGGGCGCTGCAGGCGGTGTGGGATCGGTTGCTGTCGCGATCTTGTCGCATTTGGGTTATCAGGTCGCTGCCGTCACCGGGCGCCCCGAAACCGAACAGTACCTGCGCGATCTAGGGGCCAGCCGTATCATCCCTCGCGCCGAATTGGCAGAAACTGTAAAACGCCCGCTTGAGGCTGAAACTTGGGCGGGTTGTGTTGATGCCGTGGGCGGTGCCATGCTTGCGCGGGTCTTAGGTCAAATGAAATACGCAGGCTCCGTGGCAGCCGTCGGTCTTGCCGGGGGTGCGGGTTTGCCCGCCTCTGTGATCCCATTTTTGCTGCGTGGTGTAAACCTTTTGGGTATTGATTCCGTGATGCAGCCATACCCCGCCCGTCAAGAAGCATGGGCGCGTATCGCAACTGATCTGCCTATGGCGCGTCTTCACGCCATGGTCCAAATAGCCACTCTTTCAGACTTGCCACGTCTGGGTGCAGATATCCTAAAAGGCGCGGTCCAAGGCCGCGTTGTTGTGGATGTAAACGGCTAACCACAAGGAAAAGTGCCCTCATCGCTCCGTCTTCTCGGGCGCTGGCTTTCTTCTCTTTGTAAATATCCTGGGGGGTCTGGGGGG
>CAWUUC010000257.1:0-3082 GCA_963924905.1 uncultured Paracoccaceae bacterium | reverse complement strand
CGTCATAACAACATCGCCAACGGCCAACAAATCGGACGGGTTGCGTGCCTGACGACCGCGCGTTCCATCGCTGTTCAGCTTGCGCGCCCATGTTACATCGCGGGCGGGCACAATTGGTTCTTGGTCAATCGCGCCCTCAATACCCAGACGGGCGGTATCCTCGCTCAAATCCAGTACGACCGCCGCCCGCCACCCTTCGACATCGCGCGGCAGATCAGCCACCTCGGACAAGGCTTGACGCCAAGCCGCCTCGTCACCCAAAACATCTTGGGCTAGGGTTTTGCCCGTGCCACGCCACAATCCTTGATTGCGGTCATACTTTTCTAAGCCTCGCTGCAAGGCGCGTGCAGCAATTTTTTGCAGTTCTGGATCGGCAGTGGCGCGAATGGTCAAGCCGCCCCCGAAAAATTCTGCTTCGCCAAAACTACCCGACAATTGGCGGCGAATTTCGTCGGTGAAATAATCCCTTGGCGGCAAAGATTGGCGAAAGGCGGGAAAATCCCCATTTTGCACCGACAATAAGGGCGCATTCTTTTCTGCATCGGCCTCAGCGGGTGTTAAATACCCGTTTTGCTGCATTTCGGTCAGCACATAGTTGCGGCGATCCAACAGGCGTTCGCGGTTGTTGACGGGGTGATAATCTGACGGCGCTTTGGGCATGGCGGCCAGCGTCGCGGCCTCATGTGGGGTCAATTGTTCGAGAGATTTGTTGAAATAGGTTTGGGCCGCCGCCGCAACACCATAGGAATTTTGACCCAGAAAAATCTCGTTCAAATAAAGCTCTAAGATTTTATCTTTGCTCAACGTCCCCTCAAGGCGGGTGGCAAGGATCAATTCCTTGACTTTACGTTCCACGCTGCGCGACCCATCCAGCAAAAAGTTTTTCATCACCTGCTGCGTGATTGTAGAGGCACCGCGCAAATTCGCCCCCCGCGATGCAACAGCGTCCCGCAGTGCCGATGCCATCCCCGTCACGTCATAGCCCTTGTGGGTATAAAAATGCTTGTCCTCGGCAGAAACAAAGGCGTTTTTGACCAAATCGGGGATGTCTTCGCTGGGGACAAACAAGCGCCGTTCTTGGGCAAACTCATCAATGATGCGGCCCTCGCCCGAATAAATGCGGCTGATCGTGGGGGGGTATATTTTGCCAGACTGTCTGGGCTGGGCAGACCATCAGAAAATACCCAAAATATACCGCCAATGGTCATCGCACCAAACAGCAGCGCCAAGGTGATATTGCTAAAGACAGAGCCGATAAAGGCGGTCACAAACCTGATCACTGAATCATCCCCCGAGGTATGGGGCCGCTTATAGGGCGCGCGGGGTCAAAGGTCAAAAGAACTCGTCCCAAAGTTGCCCAGCTTGGCGCTATTTTGCGCAATCAGCGCAGGGGCGTGGCGCGCATCAATCGGTCTTGTCTTGTCCATGCCAAAAGCCCATCGCGCAAGGCAATCGCCATCTGCATCCGCCATTCAGGATCGGTCAATTTTGACAGATCACTGGCCGAAGATAAAAACCCCAATTCCACTAAGACAGAGGGAATGTCGGGCGATTTCAGAACAGAAAATCCCGCCGACTGTTCGGGGTGACGGTGCATTTTGATACCCGCCTGTTGGATCGCTGACGAGAGGTGGGCGCTCAGGCGGGTGGTACGCGGGGCGGTGCTGGTCCGGGCCATATCCATCAAAACAGTTGCCACCAGATCATCTTGCGCGCTTAGATCGACGCCAGCCAAAAGATCATCGCGATCATGGCGTTCGGCCAAGGTCTGGCTTGCCTTGTCAGAGGCGGTTTCAGACAGGGAATAGATGGTGGCCCCAACAGCATCGCCTTCGGAAACCGAATCCGCGTGCAAAGACAAAAATACATCCGCACCAGCGGCCCGCGCAATCGAAACCCGCGCTTCAAGCGGTACGAAGATATCGTCCTCCCGCGTCATGAGAACCGAAAACCCGCCATCTCGCAAAAGAATTTCTTTCAATTCACGCGCAAAACTAAGAACCAAATCAGCCTCATTAAAACCGCCGCGCTGCGCCCCTGGGTCCAGGCCGCCATGCCCAGGGTCCAAAACAACGATCACAGGACCAATGCCGCCGATTTTCGGCGGGGGAAGTTCGGTAGATTTTGGCAACTGCCACCCAGGGGGTTCTGGCAGTTTGGCGAATTTCGCAAAATTTTCTGGCGTGGTGGGCGTCAATGTAACCTCGACTGTGGCGCGCCCATCTTGGGTGATCATTTCGCTTTGCGTGACCTGCATTGGTCGCGTCAATTCAACGACAAGGCGCGACCACAAGGGGCGAAACACCCCAGCGCGCAGCCCAGCGATCGCATCAGCATCGACGGACATCGCGGGCAATGTGTCCCAGTTCACCTCGCGGAAATCCATGATCAGACGGGGCGGCCCCTCCATCAATCGCAACCGCCATGGAACGGGTTGCGATAGGGACAATGAAATCGCCAAATCCTGCCCGCGCCCCCTGATTTCAGATGCGCCCGCATCCAACCGCGCCAATGCCGACAAGTCTTGCGCCGCCGCAGGGGCCGCCCAAAGGGTCAAAATCATCACGATCAAATGCAGCATCCGTTTCATCGCCAAAGTATCGCTGCCCGCGAGGGAATTGTAAACTTATACCAAGCGGAAATCACGATGCAGTTATCATCCTAATGCGATGAAAAAGCCTTGCTTGATCTTTGCAACCCGCTTGGCCTAAATGGGCAGACAGGGCCATTCATCGGCCCAGAAAGGTCACTTATGCGTTTTTGTGCTGCTACTTTAAAAACCGTGCTTGTTTCAGCGGCCCTGACCACAGCGGTCGCCGCATTTTCAGCCCAAGCCAATGACATGACAGATGCCGAACGCAACGCCTTTCGCGACGAAGTGCGCGCCTATTTGCTAGAGAACCCAGAGGTTTTGGTTGAGGCGATGTCCGCCCTTCAGGCTCGCGAAGAGGCCGCTTCCATCGCGCAAGATGCCCAATTGCTGGAAACCTATCGCGACGCTTTGTTCAATGATCCCAATTCCTATGTGGGTGGCAATCCTGATGGCGATATCACCATTGTCGAGTTTACCGATTATCGTTGC
>CAWUUC010000256.1:0-3438 GCA_963924905.1 uncultured Paracoccaceae bacterium | reverse complement strand
TGATAAGGTTTTTTCCAAACTGAATTTGGATGTTCTGCCAGAGGATGCTGTCCAGATTTATAATAGAACCGTTAATCGCAACAGGACGCCGTCAGAAAAGCGTCGGTCAGCCATGACTGATGCGGAACGTAAAAATCTTTTTGGGGATCGCTCATTCATGAGGCACGTTGCGTCGATTGAGGCACGAATGGGTGTTACGTTGCGATGAATAATCTCGTTGAATATCCCTGTGACTAAGTTGACCCTAGAAGAAATCATGCTTTGCTTAATTATTGGCAGCGTCATGCGGAAAGAAACAGCGGCGGCAGGGGCGTTGTGCTGCATCTGATTTGAAAATAATATGAGCTTTGTGAAAATCACCGCTATTGCGCATTTCAATCTTGTCTAATTGGCAAACCTGTGGCTGCGGGTATTTGGTCTTTTGGCACTGAAATCACTGGTCAGCATTGGCCAAGTAGTTGCGCTGCAATTATCTTTTTGCATGAACCAATCGCCATTGCATGCGCCTTAGAGCGCGTTGGGCGGACAAAAACCCCATCTCACATTTCGTCAAACCGCTGATCTGCGGCAGTTTGGGTGTTCAAGAAAAGTTTTAACGTGAACCCCAATGCAGCGCGTGTTTCGGGGCTTGGTTTTTCAATGGACCCCTCTTTGCGCGCTGATATGCGATGTTCACTTATCAAAGGAGCCTTCGATGTCCTTCAAATCCCTACTTCTTGTGCCAGCTATTTTTGGTCTGGCTGGATGTCTTGAAAACAACACCCAGCGCGGCGTGGCTGGGGCTGCGGGTGGCGCAATCATTTCGGGCGTAACGCGGGCGGCAGCCCAATCACAGGCGCTGTTGTCGGGGGGGCGGCAGGCTATTTGTGCAAAGACCTGAACATCGCAGGCTGTCAGTCGAATTGATCCCATATCGGGTCGTTTAATTGAATCCTCGCAGCACCCTGAGTGCATTGGCTGTCACACACCCCCCTATGCCGATTTGCGGCCTGAAAAAAAATCAGACGTTTTGCGCGGCAGAGGCGGCACTGGATGGCGTGGGATAGGAATAGGAAATTATGATGGGTCGAAACATGCTTTATCTTCTGATCGGGGTGCTTGCGGTCTGCGCGATTGGTGCAAGCTATCTTCTCTATCAAGAACGCCAAAGTGGGATCGACATTCAGATCGACGAACATGGTGTGAGCATCGATGGAAAGTGAATGTCTGTCAGGATTAAAACCTGCAAGCGCAGCAAAATTTAGTTTTCCTGACGGCGCGTTAGGGATCCACTTTGCGGCTCGGTTTGCCAAGATATCGCACCGCTATCCCGTGTGTCAGTCATTTTGACGCGAATTTGGGTCAGAGCGTTTGGTGGCCCAGAATCATCTTTCCCCCACGCCGGTCCCAATCGGGCACAAGTTGGACTCGTCACTTTATAAAACAAAGGAAACGCCATGAAAAAAGATAAAACCCCAAAATCTGACAGTTCTGCCAATGCCTTTGGCGCCAAAGGCAGCGTTTCGCAGGCTGGGCGTTCGGGCGGCCGTTTGCCGCGTGATATCGGGACACAAGATGAATTGAAACGGGCCACAGAACGCCCTGCTGGCAAAACCCGTGTCAATAAAGCTGACGAAAAAGACGGATTGGCTGAGTAGCATAACACGACATTCCATCTCAGCACGGGCGTGCTGAAACTCGGCGGTGTGATCTGCCCCATCCTTGCGGGTCTGATCATAGCAAAGCCTCGCCGTGATAGCGGCGGTCCAAGATGCCATCAGCCAAATTAAACCGTGCCTTTGGACTGCCAAAGGCCCAAGCCAGAAAAAAGGGGCAGTTGCGCCATGAAAGACCATGCTCCAGACAAGGCACCCAAGACTGCAAAAGATCCAGTATGCGGGATGTCAGTTGATATTGGCCCCGACACTTGTCATGCCGAATTTCAGGGCAAAACATACTATTTCTGTTCCCAAAAATGTCAGGCGAAATTTCAAGCCGATCCGCCGTCCTTTGGGGCCGTGGGTGCAGATATGGCCCCAAAACCAGTGGCCGCCAAGGCGCAATATACCTGCCCAATGCATCCCGACGTCATTCGCGATGCGCCGGGCGCTTGCCCAATCTGCGGCATGGCACTGGAACCATTGATTCCCACCGCTGGCCCCAGTGCCGAATTGAGCGACTTTACGCGACGGATGTGGATATCGGGGGCGGCGGCTGTCCCGTTGATTGTTTTGACCATGGGGCCGATGGTTGGACTGCCTGTGCGGGCTTGGCTTGGGCATCAGATGGCAAGCTATGTGGAGTTTGCGCTGGCCACACCGATCGTGCTTTGGGCAGCGCTGCCGTTTTTTCGGCGTGGCTGGGCATCGCTCATAAACCACAGCCCCAATATGTGGACGCTGATCAGCCTTGGCGTGTCGGCGGCCTATGCCTATTCATTGTTTGCGACATTTCTGCCCGATATCTTTCCCCAGCAATATCGAACGGAGCACGGCGTTGGAACCTATTTTGAGGCCTCTGTTGTGATCATCGCTTTGGTCTTTTTTGGTCAGGTGCTGGAACTGCGCGCCCGCGAGCGGACGGGTGACGCAATTCGCGCGCTTTTGGACCTTGCGCCTAAGACTGCACGGCGCATTCAAAAGGACGGCACCGAAGAAGACGTGCCTTTGCAAGACATAGTCGCAGGCGACCATTTGCGCGTGCGCCCTGGTGACGCGGTGCCCGTCGATGGCACAGTGATCGAGGGGAAATCCGCATTGGATGAAAGTATGCTCACAGGCGAGTCGATGCCCGTGGAAAAAGGGCCAGGAGATGCGGTGACAGGGGCCACGATCAACAAAAACGGCAGTCTTGTGATCAAGGCGGATCAGGTCGGTTCTGATACGGTGCTGGCCCAGATTGTTGAAATGGTATCGAATGCCAAGCAGTCTCGTGCACCGATCCAAGGTCTGGCCGACCGCGTTTCGGCTGTTTTTGTGCCCACAGTGGTGGGGGTGTCGATCCTTGCCTTTAGCTTATGGATGTTTTTCGGCCCCGAACCTGTGCTGGTCTTTGCGATGGCTGCCGCCGTGTCGGTGCTGATCGTCGCCTGCCCCTGCGCACTTGGGCTGGCGACGCCCATTTCAATTACGACGGCGGCAGGGCGGGGCGCGCAGGCGGGCGTTTTGATCAAGGATGCCGAGGCGCTTGAGCGAATGGCAGGTGTCGATACATTGATCGTGGACAAGACAGGCACGTTGACGATGGGCAAGCCAAAGGTGACCGATATGGTGGCGCTTGGTGAAGTCAGCACGGATGATCTTTTTGTTTTGGCCGCCGCACTTGAACGCGGCTCTGAACACCCGCTGGCCGAAGCGATTGTAGAGGCAGCTGATGAAAAGGTGTCGCCAAGGCAGAGGCTGAGGATTTTATGGCCGTTACCGGCAAAGGCGTGCGTGGGCGCGTCAATGGACATGACGT
>CAWUUC010000255.1:0-9527 GCA_963924905.1 uncultured Paracoccaceae bacterium | reverse complement strand
CACCTCTGCCCCTTCTGAGGCAACTGCCCATGCAGCATGGGCCAGCCTTGCAGCACGATCTGGGGCTAATAGTTCAGACAAAAGGTCAGAAAGCTCGTTTGAGGTTGAGGCAGGCGCAGTTCCAAGTGCGGCACCCAAGCGACCGTATTCAATACCAAAAGCCCCTGTTTTACGCCCATGTATGATAGCAGAGCCTAGGGCAGCCGGCTCCATAGGTGATCGTTTTGATCCCCCACCTGCTAAGGATCCCCCCATGAACGTCACGGGGGCCAACCGATACCACAAGCCATATTCATCCACAGTTTCTGCAATATAGACTGAGATTTCAGGATCAGGTTCCTCGTCCAATTCGCGGCGTGCGACCAGCCACCCTTCGGTCAATTCCAAATTCTCGGCCAAGATTGCTGCGCGGTTTGGGTTGTCTGGGATTAAAATCAACAGCAAACGATGAGCCAGACGCATTGCACTGCGATGTGCGGCGATTACGGCGGCCTCTTCCGATTCTGGCACTTGGATCGCCAGCCAGACAGGACGCGTTGCAAAAAGCGACGCAAGTTCGGCGCGCTCGGCCTCACGATAGGGTAAGGCAAGACTGCCTTCCGCCAGACGCCCAAAACGATGGACATTCTGTGCGCCCAAATTGCGATAAGCGCGGGCGCTCGACTCATCCACTGTCAAAATCGTTTTAAAGTTACGAACCGCAGTCTTCAGCAAACCGGGCATCCATGCATCCATCCCGCGTAATAAACGCGGCACACCCGCATCGACCAAAAGGGTCGGAATTTGGCGCAAGCGGGCGGCCTCGATCAAGGCAGGGCGAATTTCTGTTCCCGTCATAACAATTACATTTGGCGCCCAATATAGCAAAAATTCAGCAACATCCTTGCTGTGATCCCACGGCACATCGTCTGAAAAATGGCTGGTTTTTCCGCCCGTCACCAAGACATGAATGCCATGATCCTCACGCAACCGATCAGACAATGCGGCGACGCTTTGTTCAGTGGCCCCTTCGGAAAGATGAATCCAAACCAAGCGTCCATTGGGGCGCGGGCCACGCGGTTTCGCCGGGGGGCCACGCCGCGCGGTAAACTGATAAAGCGTTTGGCCAATTGAACTCAAGGATGTACTGGGCGGTTTATGCGCCCATCTCCTCGGTCAAAGAACCAGAGGTTTCTTCTTCGCGCAGACGGTGAATATGGGCGATAAAATAGCGCATATGGGCATTGTCCACGGTGCGCTGTGCCTCGGCTTTCCAGGCGGCAAAGGCGCTGGCATAATCGGGAAACATACCCACAATATGAATATCATTCACGTCTTTAAACACGTTTTTATCTGGCGTGATCAACTCACCACCAAAAACCAGATGCAGTCGTTGTGCCATAATCATCCCCTTAAAACATTGGCACAAGCTAGCGGTTTTGCCGCGCTGCGGCAAGACGGCCGTGCACAAGGCATTTTAACAAAAAGCGAAAACCTATATACACAGGCCGTATTTCATTGTATGCGCCCCCTATCGGCCCGAGGGTTCCGGGGCAGATCAGGCGAGGAGGCCGATCTGCTATGGGGAATAAGGTGCCGTTATAAATGGTACTTTATGGGCGCGGCCAAGGCTGCCCCCCGTCAGGAAAAAATATGGAAGATATTGCGATCGCAGCCCCTTTGGCTGCGGCTTTGGCTGCCAAAGGCTATGAGTCTTTGACAGCCGTTCAGAAATCCGTCTTGGCCCCCGAGGCCCAAGGACGCGATGTTCTGGTTTCAGCACAAACAGGATCGGGCAAAACGGTCGCCTTTGGCATCGCCATTGCTGATCAACTGCTGCGTGGCGCGGATAAGCTGCTTTATGCCGATACGCCAATGGCTTTGGTCATTGCACCGACACGCGAATTGGCGCTGCAAGTGGCGCGGGAATTGGATTGGCTTTACGGCCAAACAGGCGCGATCATTGCCACCTGCGTCGGTGGCATGGATTATCGGACCGAAAAGCGCGCCCTTGATCGTGGCGCGCATATCGTCGTCGGCACACCGGGCCGTTTGCGCGACCATATTGAACGCCGCTCGTTAAATCTTGAAAACCTGCGCGCCGCTGTTTTGGACGAAGCGGATGAAATGCTCGATCTGGGCTTTCGCGAAGATTTGGAATTTATCCTGCAAGCCGCGCCTGAAGAACGCCGCACGCTGCTGTTTTCGGCCACGGTTCCCAAAGAAATCGCCAAGCTGGCCGCAGATTTTCAAAATGATGCCTTGCGTATTCAGGCCCAAGGCGAAGCCAAGCAGCACGTCGATATCGAATACCGCGCGCTGTCGGTGGCTGTGCGTGACCGTGATAATGCGATTTTCAATGCCCTACGCTTTTATGAGGCGCGGGCGGCCATCGTCTTTTGTAAAACCCGCGCCAATGTGAACCAGCTGTTGGGGCGAATGGGCAACCGTGGGTTCCAAGTGGTGGCTTTGTCGGGTGAATTGTCCCAACAAGAACGCACCCATGCCTTGCAAGCGCTGCGCGATGGGCGTGCGCGGGTTTGTATCGCGACGGATGTCGCCGCGCGTGGGATCGATTTGCCTGGCTTGGATTTGGTGATCCATGCTGATCTGCCGTCTAATTCTGAAACATTGCTGCATCGTTCGGGTCGAACAGGGCGCGCTGGGTCCAAAGGTGTTTCTGCACTGATCGTTGCGCCTTCAGAATTCAAAAAGGCCCAGCGCCTGTTACAAGGCGCTAAGGTCGTCGCAGAATGGGGTTCGGCCCCATCCGCAGAAGAGGTGCAGGCCAAGGATGATTTGCGTCTGTTGGAAAATCCGATTTTGTCGCAACCCTTGGGCGATGACGCAGAAATCGCACAAACCTTGATCCAACGTTACGGCGCGGAACAAGTGGCCGCTGGTTTTGTTCGGATGTGGCGCGAAGGGCGATCTGCCCCTGAAGTGCTGTCAGAGCAATCTGGCCAAGCACGCGATGCGGCCCGCGTTGCTGCCCCCCCACGCGAGCGTAGCGAATTTGGCGCATCTGTTTGGTATATGCTGTCGGTTGGGCGTTCAGGCCGCGCCGAAGCGCGCTGGCTTTTGCCTAAGATATGCGATGCAGGCGGCATCACCAAAGACGGTATCGGTGCAATTCGCGTCCAAGAAGATCGCACCTTTGTGCAAATCGCCGAAAATTTGGCCACGAAATTTGGCCCATCTCGCGAATTGGAAAGCGGCGTCATGATGGAACGTATTGCGGGTGAACCTGATTTGGACCGCCCCGAACGTGCGCCAGCGACCAAGGCGCGCGCGCCCCGCAGCGCCGAGCCGCGCACGTCTGCGCCACGGGACGCCGCACCACGTGCCTATGAACCGCGGGCGGAACGGCCTGCGCGCACAGAAAAACCCGCCTATGTGCCAAAACCTTCGCGGATCGTAGAAGATGAAGGTGGCTATAATCCAATGGGCGCCTCCTATGCCCCCCCAGCCGAGGCACCTGCACCGCGCGCAGAACGCAAACCCTATACCCCTCGGGCCGAGGCATCGAAATCGCACACTGCAAAACCATATGCCAAACGCGAGGATGGCGAGCGTAAACCTTATGCCCCCCGCGCCGAAGTGGCCAAGCCCTATGCAAAGCGCGATGATAGCGAGCGCAAACCCTATGCACCACGCGATGGTGCCAAGCCTTATGCGCCCCGCGCGGACGGCGAGCGCAAACCTTATGCTTCCCGCACTGAAGGGGCAAAGCCTGCCGCCAAGCGTGCCGATGGGGATCGCAAGCCATTCGCGCCTCGTGATGGGGCAAAGCCTTATGCGCCACGTTCGGCGGGCTTCAAAACCCATGGCGGACCAGAGGGTGGGCGCGCATCAGGCTTCAAAAGCCACAGCGCCGAAGGGCGGCCCAGTCGTCCAAAGGCAGATGCCAAAGACACGAGTAAACGCTTTGTTCCACCAAGCAAACCAAAGCGCTGAATAATAAAGCCGCCCAGAGATGGGCGGCTTTGTTCATGATGACGCGGTTTATGCCCCCGCCAAAACCATGCCATCCACCAATAGGCTGGGAACCCGTGTCGACAAATGCGGGCGTGCGTCATTGGCAGGAACAATCCGTGCCAACATTTCAACCAGATTTCCTGCAATCGTGCATTCATTGACAGGATACTGGATCTGCCCGTTTTCCACCCAAAACCCCGCCGCGCCACGCGAATAATCGCCCGTGGTTGGATTGATGGTCGATCCGATCATCGAGGTGATCAACAACCCCGTTCCCATATCGCGGATCAGCGTTTCGCGTGACACATCGCCCATGGTCAGATCGGTGTTTGAACTGGACGGCGACGGCGGCGCGGATGTGCCACGCGCCGCATTGCCTGTAGATGCCATGCCCAACTTACGCGCAGTGGCTAAATCCAGCGTCCAGCCTTGCAACACACCGTCTTGGACAACGGCGCGGCGCTGGCTTGGCAAACCCTCGCCATCAAAGGGACGACTACCCGAAATACGGGGCCGCAAGGGATCCTCGATCAACGAAAGATGTGCGGGCAAGACCTGTTTACCCAACAAATCCAACGCCCAAGACGCCCCTCGTGCAATGGCCGCCCCATTGATCGCAGACAACAGATGCCCAATCAACGATGAGGCCACGCGTTCGTCAAAAATGACGGGATAAGTGCCTGTTTTTGGTTTCACTGCCCCAAAACGCGCAAGTGCGCGGGTTGCAGCCAGAAGGCCAATCTCTGACAGGTCAGGCAGATCCGACTGATAAATTCGCCCTTCGCCTGCATAATCACGCTCCATCGCGGTGCCTGAGCCGGTAAAAGCCACAGCGGAGACAGATGTACTGGACCGCGCATAACCACCGGAAAAACCATTGCTGGCCGCCAAATGGACGGCGCGGCGACCGTGCCCACTGGACGCCTCAACTTGGGTGATCCCCGTTTGAGACATGGCCGCAGATTCGACTTGGCGGGCCATATCGCCCAAGGTGGCAGCATCGGGTTCGGCGGCATCTTCGTGCAAATCCAGCGCAGATAAATCCCAATTGCGGGCCAGTTGATCGGGCTCTGCCAGTCCGGCATAGGGGTCAATGGGCGCCTCGCGGGCCATAGCAACAGCGCGTTCGGCAAGCTGTGCGATGGTGCGATCCGAAATATCTGACGCAGAAACGCAGGCTTGGCGGCCCCCCATCAAAACCCGCAATCCAATTTCAATCGATTCGGCGCGTTCGGCCTGTTCCAATTGCCCTGCGCGTATATCAACGGACAACGACGCCCCCGACATCGCCATAGCATCTGCGGCCTCTGCGCCAGCACCTTTGGCGGCTTGCAAAAGGGCGGCGGTCAAGTCTTGCAACTGTTGGCTCATTTTCGGGGTCTTTCCAATTAGGCTTTGCCCTAAAGTCATCCTTTACGACGAAAATTCAAGGGCATCGCAGCATTATCTGACGGCTAGGGCAGATCATACAGCTTTTGACCGTTGGCAAAAACGCCCTTATCCTTCATTTCGATCCGTGAGGTCAGCGCATCCCCGCCCGCAGGATCTGGCTGCGCGATCATGGCCAGCATCATGCGCGGCATCATCAATTGATCCGCGCTTATGAACCCTGCTGCAACCAACCGATCCATCAAGGCGTTCGCCCCCGTCAATTTGAAATTCAAATCCGCCGAAGGCACTGGATCAGACCCTTGTGGATAGCGCATCTGGCCTGATCCATTGCCGGTCAGCTCGGTGCCCGCCAAAGACAATTTTAGCGTGTTCAAATTCATCGATTCGATCTGGGCTGGGAATTGATTTGGGCTTTGGGCAGGATCACCCGTGACTTTCATCAACCCATCGGTTTCGATAACCAAATTCATGGGATCGCGCGGCAGGGCGGCGGCGGGATCGATCATAGACCAGATTTGGTCGGACAGGGTCACATTCGTCAACCGCGTTTGAAATCCAAAGGGTTCGACCGTTTCGCTTTGCATCACAGGCATCTGCACGCCAAAACCTAGTTCATCAAACCGCAATTCCGCATTGGGAATTGGAACAGAAGGGGACGCAACACTTAACGTTAGGCCCGTCTGCTGCACCGAATAATCCAATCCTTGGGCATCAACTGCTGTCAAGACTTTGATCCCAGCCATAGCACCTTTGACAGATGTGGGGCCTGCTCCATCCACAATTTCCAAATCAAAATCGCTGTTTGCCGCGGTGAATTCGCTGTTGTTTGCGGCACCTGCTTGCAGCGCCTTGCTAAAGTCTGGGCCACCCAAGGCACCCATCAACTTTCCAGCGCTGACCATGTTCAGATCTTGCATCGCGACAGTCATCCGCATTTCGCTATCGCCATCCGCCCCCACAACCGCCATCGCCAGACCACCAATGCTGAAATCGCTCTGCAAATCGGCGGTATCGGTGACAGTGTAACTGCCTTTGATATTGGCCAGCGTTGCCTCACCCGTTAGCTTTTCCGATGGTGCCGAAAGGCCATCAATGCGGGTCAGTTTAAGTTTCAGGCTGGGTGCCGACAAATCGTATTTGACCGCCCCTATATCACCACTGGCCTTTAACAGAGCATCCTCTTGGGTGATTTCCATCGATATCTCAATCGGTCTGGATTGGCTGGGGCTTTCGCTCATCTTCATTGTTATGGGATAGTTCGGCGGCAAGGTGATATTGACGGTGCCATCGCCCGCATCGGTGAAAAGCAATTCGCTTAATCGCCCTTCGGCATTGGCGCCTTGTTGTGCGACATTCATCTGCAGACCTTTAATCACCAAGCTGGCGCCATCGCGGGTGACACTGTCGACAGTTATCGTCTGGCCAGAGTTTGCGGTTAAATCTTGCCAGTTTTGCCAAACCTGTTCGGGTGTTACATCTGCCAGGCAGGGAGGGGTCAAAACCAAAAGGGCCGCGCCTGAAATAGCAAGCATTCTGCGATTTGACATGATAACACCCTTTTCCTTGTCACTTTTGCGGTGCAGCATCGCCCTGCCGTCGGGCAGGGTCAAGCACGCAAAACCCTATCGGCATATTGACGCAAGGAAATGGCATGACACAGGCAACATTTATTCACGTTCAAGACCAAGGCGCAGTGCGGATCATCACACTCGCGCGGCCAGAAAAGGCAAATGCACTGACCAAAGATATGCTTTTGGATTTGCTGGCGGCCTTTGATGCCCCCCACGCGCGATTGATGATCTTAACTGGGATCGGCAAGGTTTTCAGCGCTGGCGCCGATTTGGATCAGGCACGCCTTGGCTTGGCCAAAGACCCGATTTGGGATCAACTGTCGGCGCGAATTGCGGCCTTGCCCTTTCTGACGATTGCCGCGCTCAACGGCACAGTGGCGGGCGGCGCGATGGGTATGGTTTTGGCCTGCGATCTTCGGATCACTGTTGAAAGCGCAAAATTCTTTTATCCTGTCATGCGTTTAGGCTATCTGCCGCAACCCTCTGATCCGATGCGTCTGACCGCATTGATCGGACCTGCTCGGACGAAAATGCTGCTGATGGCAGGTGAAAAAATAGATGCAAATCAGGCCCTAGCCTGGGGTTTGATCGACAAAATTGTGCCAGAAGATGCGTTGCAATCAACCGCCTTTGCACTGGCAGGGGATTTATTGGCCGCGACATCTGCCCACGGTTCTGCCATTAAATCCATGATAACAGTCGCAACGGAACAACCTTCGCTCACCTGAAAGCCAATTCGCATATCCAGTCAAAATGGGACTGTCGCACTATTCATTTTCTAAGGATAAAACGATGAATCTAGAAACACCAATTTTACAAAATATCCTTGGATTTATAGACCCTGCTGTAAAAATTGCGATAGAGTGGCTGTTATCCCCCGCAGCTTGGTCACAATTCATGCTTTTGGCGGCGGCCTATATTTCGGCGGTGCAAATCGCCCGCAGATTGACCCCTAAGATAACTATGTTGCTGGAACCAGGTGATAAGACAAATATCTTGGCCATAGCGCGGCGCTTTGGCCGGCCCTTTCTGGCGCTGTTGATGCCGCTGCTGGCCTATGCCTTGACGGCGGGCGGCGAGCAGATCACGCGATCTATCTTTGACTCGGGCGATGTCATTGCCTTTGGTAAACGCGTGTTCATTTTTCTTGCGGCGCAGATTTTTGTCAAACAGATCCTGACTGATACCTTTCTGAAATTACTGGGAAAATATGTCTTGATTCCAGTAGCGGCACTTTATGCTTTGGGAATTTTGGATGATATATCTTTGCGCCTTGAAGAAAGTCTTGTGGCGCTTGGCAGTATTCAATTTTCGATTATGGCGCTGATCCGCGGCGTGATCGCGGGATCATTGTTGTTCTGGCTAGGATCGTGGTCAAATCGCCAAAGTGCCGATTATATCAAAAAGCAACAAGAGCTGCGCCCCGCCACCCGTGAGCTGGCCGTCAAAGCCATTGAGGTGATGATTTTTGGCGCGGCGTTTTTACTGCTGATGAGCATTATGGGCATTGATCTAACCGCCGTTGCCGTCTTGGGCGGTGCCTTGGGTGTTGGGATCGGTCTGGGTCTGCAACAGATTGCAGCCAACTTTGTCTCTGGCATCATCCTTTTGCTAGAGGGTCAGACAACCGTTGGCGATTATGTGGAATTGGACGGTGGCGAAAAAGGCACCATCGTCAAAATGACAGCGCGGGCCTGTGTTTTGGAAACCTTTGACGGCAAATGGATCGTTGTGCCAAACGATCATTTCATTACTACACGCGTGATCAACTATTCCGATCAAGGCAGTGCGAACCGATACGAAGTGACGTTTTCCGTCAGCTATGAAACGGATATCAAAATTGTTCCTGAACTGATTTCAACTGCAGTGGAAAAATTGCCGTTTGTATTGAAAGCGCCCGATAGGCCCGATTGCGAATTAACAAATTTTGGCGAAAGCAGTGTTGATTTTAGTGTCGAATATTGGGTGAACGGTATAGATGATGGCAATAATAAATATGCCTCACAAGTGCGTTTTGCCATTTGGGACGCCCTGAAATCCAAAGGAATTCAAATGCCTTACCCTCGTCGTGTGATTGAAATGCGCGGACCCGTGGCATGATTGATGCTTTGGTGATTGGCGGGGGGCCTGCGGGTCTGATGGCGGCCGAAGAATTGGCACGGGGGGGCCGATCAGTTGTCATTTGTGAGGCAAAACCTAGCCCCGCCCGAAAATTGCTGATGGCGGGGAAATCTGGGTTAAACATCACCAAAGACGACCTGCCGGATGCATTTTTTGCCGCCTATGAAGGGGCATTTTTGCGCCCGTTCTTGGCTGATTTCGGCCCGCGCGAAGTGGTGGCTTGGACGCGTGCCTTGGGCCAAGAGGTGTTTACAGGCAGCACGGGGCGGATTTTCCCCCGCGCAATGAAGGCATCGCCCTTGGTGCGGGCATGGTTGCTGCGTCTGGCGGGGATGGGGGTCAATTTACGCACCCGCTGGCGCTGGACAGGATTTGACGGGGATGCATTTTGCTTTGACACCCCGCAAGGGCCACAGGTTTTGCACCCCAAAGTGACGGTTCTGGCACTGGGTGGGGCGTCTTGGGCGCGATTGGGTGCGGACGGGG
>CAWUUC010000254.1:0-16515 GCA_963924905.1 uncultured Paracoccaceae bacterium | reverse complement strand
CGGGCGACGATTCTATTTATGGCGGCACAGGCCTTGACAGCATCGTTGCTGGTGACGGCAACGACATGATTGGCGGCGGTATGGGTGCAGACGCCATCTTCGCCGGTGCCGGTAATGACCGCATCATGTTAGATGACAGTTTTGGTAATGACACGATCAGAGGTGGCGAAAATACGGGCGACGATGATATCCTTGACGCCTCTTTGGTGGCAGGCGGTGGCCTAACGCTGAATTATACGGGTGCCGAATCTGGAACTCTGACAGGAACCACGAGCACGGCTAACTTCACTGAAATAGAGTTGGTCTTATTGACCAACTTGGACGATACCGTTCTGGGCGCCAGTTCGACCAGTCAGATCAAAGTTGATACAGGCGCAGGCAATGACGCGATTGCGACCGGTTCGGGCAACGATACCATAACGGCTGGCGCAGGAAATGATACCATCAATTCAGGGGGCGGACGCGATAATGTCGAGGGTGGCGCAGGCGACGATTCCATCTTTTCCAGCTCTGGCAATGACACCGTTTATGGCGGTGACGGCAATGACACGATCGATGGCGGCACAGGTATAGATATCGTTTATGGTGGTGCGGGCGATGACCGCATTATGCTGGATGATAACTATGGCAATGATACTATTTTTGGTGGGTCTGGCAATGATACGCTCGACGCTTCGTTGGTCAATGGTGCGGGTCTAAACCTGACGATCAGCGGTGTTGGGTCAGGAACCGTGTCGGCTGTGGTCAGCACAGCCAATTTTTCTGAGGTTGAGACCTTTGTCTTGACCGATCAGGCCGATACGGTTTCGGGCAGCAGTGCCTTAAATGCGCTGACAGTGGATGCGCGCGCTGGCAATGATTTCATCGTGACAGGGTCTGGCGATGATACCATCACGGCGGGGACGGGCGATGATACGGCCTTTGGTGGGGCAGGGGCCGATCTGATTGACGCGGATGCGGGCAATGATGTTCTTGATGGCGGCGCAGGCGATGATGTTTTGCTGGGTGGCAGCGGCAATGACAGTCTTTTGGGCGGCGCAGGCGATGACTATCTTGAAGGCGGTATTGGAACTGACACGCTGTCTGGTGATAGTGGCGATGATTTCATTGTTGGCGACGCGGGCAATGATCTGATTTATGGCGATTTTAGCGGCGCTGAACTGACGGGAAATCGCATTTCCAACGGCAATTTCAGTGCGGGAATGACAGGTTGGACGATCAACAACCCAACGGGCGGATTTGGACCGCGCGAATATGGCGATGGCCGCGCGTCCTTTAACACCAATGATGAAACCGCAATTGGCGATTCAATCCAGCAAACGTTCCAAGTGAACGCAGGACAGCAACAAACTCTGACATTAACCTTGACCGAAAATGGCGCAGGCGTTGGCAACCATACGTTTCAGATCAATATCGTGGATGCCACTGGCGCCGTCATTGGGTCGACGACCCAAACGATCAACAACGGCGCGGTCTTGCCTGTCAGTTTGAACTTTACCTCTACCACAACCACCAACACACTGATCATTATCAACACCACATCGACCAATTCCATCAACACGGATGGGCAAGTTGATAATGTTGTCATTCAGCCAACGGGGCCGCTACCTGCAGATTTCTTTGGCAGTGGAAATGATAGCCTTTATGGTGGAGATGGCGTTGACACCCTTTATGGTGGTGCAGGCAGAGATGTGCTGGACGGTGGCGCAGGGGCCGATACGCTGACAGGGGGTGTGGGGGCCGATGTTTTCATCGCACAAGGTGCGGACCGCATCACCGATTTTGACGCAACCACGGGTATTGCCGACAATGGCAATTTGGACAATGACTTTGTCGATCTGACCAGCTTTTATAACGCCACAACGCTGGCCGCTTGGAACAGTGCCAATCCCAGTCAACAATATGACAATGCCTTGAAATGGTTGCAGGCGGATCAAGCCGATGGGGTTTTACAATCGGCGGGCGGATTGCAATTGCAAAACGGTGGCGCTGCGGTGGCTGGCAATCTGCTGAACGCAGAAAATACGGCCGTCTGCTTTGCCAATGGCACGTTCATTGCCACCGATCATGGTGAAGTGGCTGTTGAAGATTTGAAAATCGGGGACATGGTCAAGACGATGGATCATGGGTTCCAACCATTGCGTTGGATTGGATCACGTTTGCTGGGGCAAGTTGACCTGAACAAGCTTGGAAATCTGCGTCCCATCAGGATTGGACGGACTGTTACGGGCGTCATAGGCGAGCACGACCTGATCGTATCTCCGCAGCACCGTGTTCTTATTGCCTCTAAAATTGCAGAACGGATGTTTGGCACGCCGCAGGTTTTGGTTGCCGCCAAACAATTATTAGGGATCGAAGGTGTCGCTGTTGCAACCGACTTGGATGAGGTAACCTATTATCACATTTTGCTCGATCAACATGAAATTGTTTTTGCAAACGGTGTGCCCGCAGAAAGTCTGTATCTGGGTGAGCAAGCCCTCAAAAGCATCAGCACCGAGGCGCGTAAAGAGATTGCGATCTTGTTCCCCGAAATAGACTTGGCAAATTTTACACCTATGAATTGCCGACGATTGATTTCTGGCAAGCGGGCACAAAGGATCGCGCAAAGGCTGGCAAAAAATCGCAAGCCGATTGTGGAAAAATTCATGCCAATGGTCCAAATAGGTGCAAGCGCGCGCCATAAGATGCAAATGCGAACACAGGGATTTGCGGCCAGCGCATCGGCGTAACGCGCGTTGCCCACATTTTTAAGATCCTTGGTGACCCCGGATGGATTCGAACCATCGACCTGCCGCTTAGGAGGCGGCCGCTCTATCCCCTGAGCTACGGAGCCATTGGCTGCATATGGCGGAAAACACCCCTGAAATGCAACAGCCAAGCGATATTGATTTGAGATGGTAAGGGGGAGCGAATTTGGCCCACCACTCCCCCTTATTGTCCGTTGCGTCTGGGTTGAGAGCTTGCATGACGCGCAGGATTGCATCAGCCTTTCGACTGTTACCGCTAACATAGATCACAATCTTGGCTTGGACAAGGGGGGAAATCACGCTAACAAGAGGTGTAAATGCAAATTTGGAAAACCCGTTGTCCACAGTTGATCCCCGCCGAATGCTAACCCTGCGTGATGTCTCTGAGGCATCTGGCGTCAGCGAAATGACCGTTAGTCGCGTCTTGCGTAATCGTGGGGATGTGTCCGAAACAACCCGCGCCCGCGTTTTGGATGCGGCGCGCAAATTGGGCTACGTCCCAAATAAGATCGCGGGCGCTTTGGCCAGTCAGCGTGTTAATCTAGTAGGGGTGATTATTCCATCCTTGTCAAATATGGTCTTTCCAGAAGTTTTGGGCGGGATTTCCGAAATCCTAGAAGATACAGGCCTGCAACCCGTTGTCGGTGTGACCAATTATTCGCCGGAACGCGAAGAAGCCGTCTTATACGAGATGTTGTCTTGGCGTCCATCAGGCGTGATCCTTGCGGGTCTGGAACACACAGACGCCGCGCGTGCGATGCTGGCCCAGGCTGGGGTGCCAGTGGTCGAGGTGATGGACATTGATGGCGCGGCGATTGATTCTGCCGTGGGCATTTCGCACCGCCGCGCTGGGCGCAAAATGGCCGAGGCGATCATTGCCGCAGGCTATCGCAAGATCGCGTTTTTAGGCACGATGATGCCCTATGACCACCGCGCAAAAAAGCGCCTTGAAGGGTTTGAAGAGGCCTTGGCCAAGGCGGGCTTGTCCTTGGTTGATCGAGAATTTTATTCGGGGGGCTCGGCCCTTTTGAAGGGGCGCGAGATGACAGCGGCGGTTTTGGATCGCAACCCTGACGTCGATTTTCTTTACTACTCTAATGATATGATAGGGGCGGGTGGTTTGCTTTATTGTCTGGCGCAGGGGTTAGATGTTCCAGGTAAGATCGGACTTGCTGGCTTTAATGGGGTAGAGTTATTGGATGGATTGCCCCGCCGACTGGCCACGATGGATGCTTGTCGGCGCGAAATTGGCCGTCATGCCGCGGAAATTATTGCGGGTAAACGCAGCAATGGTGGCGTTTTGGGGGGCGAGGTGATCGAACTGTTTCCCGTTTTGCAAATTGGCGATACGATTCGGCGTTAGTTCATCCAATCGGGGTGCGATAAGCCCAGCGCCGTGGGGTCATTCAAATAAATTGCCCCCCCGACCAAAACCGCAACAAAAATCAGCGCAAAGGCGATTTTCCATGCGGAATAGGGGCGCTCGCCTTGAACCTCGCCTGTCTGGCCATTGACCAAAAACCGAAAGCTACGGCCGCCATATTTATAAGCTGCGGTCCAAATCGGTAAAAGAACGTGTTTAAACGTCTCATTTGAATAGTGGGTGTTCAGTGTGGTGATCCGCTGAACATCGCCGCCAATATCACGGTTCACATCCATCACGATGATGCCTTCCATCACGTTGCGCGCATTGTCATGCCCTACGACCAATGGGATGGTATAGCCTTCGGCCTGAAACCCCGCCAAAAAGTCTGGATTATAGGGTAGGAGTTGGCCCAAATCCCAAGGTGTTAAGTCATTGCCCATGCGCGGCGGCAGGCTTTTTGAGGCAAGGGTGATCACATCGTCAAACTGCCGTGAAACCGTCCCAGCGGCAGGATACCAGCGGGTGCGCTGTACACGTTCACTGCGCTGTTCTGAACGGCCATTCACGTTGACCATGACCATTCGGGTCTCATAATAATGCTCGCCGCGCTGGCCCGTATAACGGGTGACCGTATCGGCATCAAAGGTCCAAAAAGGCACATAAACACCCGTCATAGCGCGATTTTTTCTTGTATATTGCAGCAGGCCATTGGGCGCGAACCAAAGGCTTCCCAACCATTTTGTCAGCGCATCGCGTGCGGCAGATTCCGACAGAGCAAAGGGTAAAACCAAGTTGGGTTTGATCCGACGCCGATACCCAGTGTCAACCACAACAGGGGTCGCGCAATAGGCGCAAAGGGCGGCATGATTGGCGCCAGAAAACTCTACCACGGCACCGCAATTTGGGCATGATGTGGATCGCACCTCGTCACTGGCTGTGGCAGGCAGATCGTCAGCCAAACCTTGGGCCAAATCAATTTCACGCAAGGCGGCGGATTGTTCCCGTGCGTTCGGGTTTGGAATGTCTTGGACAGCCGCACAATGATCACAGACCAGTTGCATCGTTCCCGCCGCAAAGCGCATATCCGACCCACAAGCCGCGCAGGGCCAGCGATGTGCTTCGCCTACATCTGCCATTGGCTAGACCTTTGGCGGTGGGGGCGGCACTGCGGTGATCAGACGCGCGATTTCGGTTTCATTTACGGTTTTCCACCCGTCTTGCCCAGCTGTCCAAATATGTGAGGTCGATGTTAATTGTCCCGACGCGGCCATGGTTGCCAACTCAGCTTCGGTATAGGGCCCTTTGGTTTCCCCGTTTACTGCGAGATGCCATGATCTATTTGGCGCTGGAGGCGGCGCGGCGCCCCACGGCCCAGCCTGTCCCATGGCCATGCCAATCCCAGCGCCCATCCCCATACCGGCACCAATCGCAGATCCAGGTGCAGCCATTCCTTCGGCAGCGTTGAACTGCATATATTTGTTCAAATCACCCGCGACCCCGATTGCGCTGCGTTTGTCCAGCGCCTGTTCGACTGCTTCGGGAAGGCTTATGTTTTCAATGTAGAATTCAGGAATAGTCAGTCCATATTCCGCGACCTTTCCCGCAATGGCCTTGGTGATTAGCGCGCCAAGGTCTGCGGTGTTGGCCGCCATATCTAGAACGGGAATGCCAGATTTTGCCAAGATTTGGCTGACCTCTTGCACAATGATATTGCGGATTTGAAAGCTGATTTCATCCGCCGTGAATTCTCCGTCTGTGCCGACAATTTCTGTCATGAATTTTGCCGCATCACCCACCCGCATCGTGTAGGTGCCAAAGGCGCGCAGACGCACGGGGCCAAATTCGGGATCGCGGCAGATGATGGGGTTTTTTGTCCCCCATTTTTGGTCATTAAAGCGTGTGGTGTTAATAAAATAGACCTCGGACTTGAAGGGGCTGTCAAAGCCATGATCCCAGTGTTGCAAGGTCGTCATGATGGGCATGTTGTTGGTTTGCAACTCATACAGTCCCGGGCCAAAGACATCGGCCAATTGTCCTTCGTGGATAAAGACGGCAGTCTGCCCCTCTCTCACGGTAAGTTTTGCTCCATATTTGATGGCATTGCCGTGGCGTTCAAACCGCCAAACCATCGTATCGCGGCTGTCGTCGAGCCATGAAATCACATCGATAAATTCACCGCCCAAGAATCCAAACACCATGTTACCTTCTCCTTGCCATGCGGCATTAAATGATACCGACCTTATCGGCGGCAGTTAGCTGTTGCCATCCAGCAGGCGACGGGCAAGGGATTGTACGATTGGACGGGCTTCGGCCTCGGTCATGCCAGAGCGCAGGCTAGGATCGTACAGCATACTTAACATCAGTTCATCTTGACGCGTCAGCAGCGCGAATTCCTCGTCGTCATTAAAGATAGACGGACGATTTAGGCCCGAATCATTGGGCAAGCCTAATCCTTGCGCCAACTCTTCATGCAGACAAGCAAGCCGCATTAAATCGGGATGTTCCGCAGGAATATAAACAAAGGCTCGTTTGTAATTGCCCGATTGCGTGTCGCTTTGTGTCCAGACCAAACAATAGGTCGATTTGTCCAGATTTGTGACGCCAGAAACTTGTGCCGCGTTTAGTTGCGGCAATGCAGCCCGAATTTTCGGACCAAGGGCGCGGCGTTCATCAACATTCGCAATCGAAATAAAGAAATTCGGATTTGTGTCCGACAAGGCGATGTCATGTCCCGTCAGCCGGGCAAGACGCGCAAGGTATGACGCCACTTTGACACGATCGGCCGCTTGTCGGCTTTGCGACACTGACGCCCCAAAACGAAGCGAAACCCGCACAGGATCTTGCCAGCGCGTCAAGCTGATAGGGGCTGATTTCGCAATCAAGCCACCCCCAGAATATTCTTCATAAAAGGCTATTCGCAGAAAGTTAGTTGCCAACATATGGGCCGTTAGGGGCAGGTCGCTGCCACCATCGGTCCGTAACAAACCTTGGGACAAAAGACTGTTTTGCACCTGTTCGTAATAGGCGGCCAATGCGCTACTTTTTGGGCTGTTCGTGGGCTTTTCTGCGGGTGGTTCTGGTGGGATCGGACGCGGCGCAGGGGTGCAGGCAGATAAAATCAGGGCCACTAAAAGTGTTCCAAAAAATTTTGTAATGCCTGCACTTTGCGTCATGTTTTAGACTGTCCCATCAGCGGCTTTGGTTGCCCCTATTGTGCGCGCGCTTGCTGCCGATAAAGTATCGCGCAAATCGGCCTCAAGTTTGACCAATTCAACCTCGGCACTGGCGCGACGCGTTTTGCCTTCATCGGCGATTTTCAAACTTTCTTCAATGGTTGCAACCAAGGTTGCATTGGCCTTTTTGACAGCCTCAATATCAAAAATACCACGCTCCATTTCGGTGCGCACGATTCGATTGGCTTGCTGTAAATTTTCGGCATTTGCCGTCAGCAATTCATTCGTCAAATCATTGGCAGCGCGCACGGCCTCTGCCGCCTCGCGAGAGCGCTGTATAGTAACCGCTTGGGCCAATTGGGTTTCCCACAAAGGCACCGTGTTGACCAAGGTTGAATTGATTTTTGTAACCAAGGATTTATCGTTTTCTTGCACAAGACGGATCGAGGGCAACGATTGCATCGTGACCTGTCGGGTCAACTTCAAATCATAGACACGCCTTTCTAGATCATCGCGCGCAGCGCGCAGATCGCGCAATTCTTGGGCTTTGATGACCTGACCCGTCTCTGCGGTGGCGGCAACCTCTGCCACTTTGGCAGGAATGAAGGTTGCATCTAGATCTTTTAGTTTGGCCTCCCCAGCCGCAATATAAAGGGCCAGTTCATCATAAAAAGCCAAGGTTTTTGCATAAAGAATGTCTAGGCTTTTGATATCTTTCAACAAGGTGGTCTCATGGGTCAACAGATCATCTGATACCATATCAATCTGGCTTTGAATTTTTTCGAATTTGGCCACGAATTTGGCAAAAGGTGCTGCGCGCCCCAGCAACTTTTCCCACCAAACCCTTTCACGGCGCACATCCAATTCACTGACAGAAAAACCGCGAATGGTGGTCACCATATTGCGCAAACTGTCGCCTGCGGGACCGACATCCTTGTTTTTGACGCCTTGCAGCATTTCTTGGCTGATGACTTGCAACTCAGCCTGCGCAGATGATCCAAATGAGATGATCGACTGGGTGTTCGTCATATCAATCTCGTCCATCCGCTGGCGAATGGCGTTTGCTTGATCCTTGGGGGCGGTTTCCAAAACCACCAGCGCCGTGCTGGGTTCGGTCAGCACATTAGAAGTGACCTGTTCGATTTCGGCAAGGCGGGTATCAGTTTTGCTGTTCATGGTCGTCTTTCCAAATGGGGCGTCAGGCCTGATATTTCAGCCGTTCGCGCAGAACCTGAATTTCAATATTTAAATCTGTTTTGTTATTGCCCAGCAGTGCCTGACTGCGACGGGCAAAGGTGGTTTCTAAATCGCGCAGCAATTCCTCATACGCGCGCCGCGCTGCACCGTCACGGGTTTGGCGATAGTGGTCGGCAAATTTGATCGTCGCATCCCGCGCGCCGACCAAATAGACGGTCAGATATTTGCGCGCCGCAGTCAGATCGCCGGGATCGGATTCGACATTGCGAAACAATCCCCGCGCAGTATCTGAGAACGTGGCGACACGCTGGTCAAGGCTGCGCTCGCGCAATGTTGCGATGGTTGTGATCATTGTGTCCAAATACCCTTCCGCCTCATCGACATAGCGCGCAACGCGGTCGTTTTGAAATGTATCCACCCCCTCACTGCCTTTGTTTTTCAACGGATCCAGCCCAAATGCGAACAGGTGCAAGATAGCACCTGCTATCCCCAAAAGGGTTGCCGTCACCAGATCGATTTGCCCATTGCGTGCCCCAATCGCCAAGCCAACTGCCATCAAACAGGCCGCCAGAATTTTGCGTGGCAATGCAGGGCGGCGGGCAATCACGCGTGCATCATAGGCGGCCTGTGCGCGCAAACCTTCGCGTGTCAAATAGGCTGATGAAAGCAGCGCGGCAAATGTCACCAGTCCCAAAAGCAGTTCATCGGGTTCGCCAAGAAATGCGCTAAATCCAAAAAGGAAGGGCAAAATAAACATCAGCCTGATGCGCCGTGGTGCCGCAATAGTCCCTTGTGGGGCGTTATTTGGGCTGAATTTTCCGCCAAAGCGTTGTGACATCCCTAGCCCCCCAAACTAGAGGTATAAAGGATCAGGGCCATCAGTAGATAATAAGACAGGCTTTGCAGTCTATTTGCAGACATTCGTCCTCCAAAGCGCAAATGGGCCTTAAAACAATATGACTGAAACTATAGGCATTCCAAGGACGTCATGAAAGCCCTGCTGCGGGGAAAAGCGCGGCACTTGCGTCAAAGTTGCAAGAAAGCCGCGCTCTTTGGGGCATTCTAGGCGCGCGATGGCTTGGGGCTTCGGCGCGGGGACTTAGGTGATTTTGGGCCGTCGGGCGGGGTTTTGGGCGAGACAGGCTTTGCGCCAAGGTGTTTTGAGTTGGATTTTGGCGCGCTGCTGCGGTCCCATGTTTTTGACAATGCATTTAATGCCGCGGCGGTGCCGTAGGATTTGCGGGGCACCTGTTCTATCCCACGATCCGCCAGATCTTTGGTGACGCGGGCGGCAGCATTGCGTTCAATGGCCATTTTGCCCTCGCGCATGACCGAACGTGTTGGCTTGCGGGGGCGTGCCTCATCTTCGGGGGTGCGACCTTCGCCCAATTGGTCGCGCAACACTTTGCCTTTAATTTCCTCGACTTGTCCTGGTTCCATATCGCCCAAACGAAATGGACCATAGCTGATGCGGATCAGGCGGTTCACGGTCAGATTGATCGCTGACATCGCACGGCGAATTTCACGGTTTTTGCCTTCACGCAGCCCGACCGTCAGCCAAGCATTGGCGCCTTGGATGCGGTCAATCACGACATTCATCGGCTGAAACCGTTCCCCGTCAATCACGATCCCTTTGCGTAAAGGTTCCAAATCTGGGTCCATCGGATTGCCATTCACCCGCACGCGGTATTTGCGAAGCCACCCCGTAGAGGGCAGTTCTAAGCGGCGCTTTAACGCGCCATCGTTGGTCAAAAGCAACAGACCTTCCGAATTCAAATCCAGTCGCCCAATCGACATGACGCGCGGCAATTCGGGGGGCAGATTGTCAAACACCGTCTCACGCCCCTTTTCATCTGATTCCGATGTCACCAACCCGTCTGGTTTATAATAAAGCCAAAGGCGGGCAGGCTCAGGTTCGGATATCTGCTGACCGCGCACCATGATTTTGTCGGCGGGGGTAACGTTAAGGGCGGGTGAGGTGATTATTTTGCCGTTGACCGATACTTCACCCAATTCGATCATCCGTTCCGCCTCGCGGCGCGATGCGATCCCTGCACGCGACAGCACTTTTGCGATGCGGTCGCCGTCGGGTGTTTTGGCGTTTGTCGATTTGGGGGGGGTTGTTTTTTCCGTCATAGCGGGCATCCTTGGGTTGGCGCATCACTGCGCGAGACAATTGGGCGACACAATTGGGGGGCTCGCCCCCCAAGCCCCCGAAGGTATTTGACCCAGTATGAAAGCGCAACATCCGTTTCAATCCTTTATGGCGGCGGCCTTGGATGAAGGGCGCGCCGCAGGCGCACGCGGCGAAGTACCGGTTGGGGCGGTGATTGTGAAGGATGGCGTCATTGTTGCGCGGGCCGGGAACCGCACAAGGGAATTATCTGATCCCACGGCCCATGCCGAGATTTTGGCCATTCGCGCGGCCTGTCTGGAACAGGGCAGCGAGCGATTGCTGGGCCATGATCTTTATGTGACGCTAGAGCCTTGTGTGATGTGCGCCGGAGCGATTGCAGCGGCGCGGATTGGGCGGCTGTATTTTGGCGCAGCCGATGTGAAATCAGGTGGGGTGATAGTTGGGGCTAGGGTATTTTCCCATCCGCAGTGTCATCATGCGCCCGAGGTTTATGATGGGATCAGTGCAGAGGCGTCAGAGGCATTGCTGCGCGATTTCTTTTCACAAAGGCGTTAAAATGGATATTTTTCGCGGCGCCGAGCGGGTGATGGGCATGGACGATGCGGTCTGGCTGCGCCATGCCAATCCTTGGTCGGTTTGGACGCGGATCATGACACCCTTGCCTTTGCTAATCGCGGCGGCGTTTTCCCGGATTTGGCTGGGGTGGGGGGCGTTGGTGCCGATTGCGGTGGTCATGGTCTGGATTTGGCTCAATCCGCGGCTGTTTGCTGCGCCAAGGGATTTTCGCAGCTGGGCGGCGCAAGGCGTTTTGGGTGAGCGAGTGTTTTTACGTAAGCGCGCAGGCACCGCCGCGCATCATCGGCGTGCGGCTTATGTCTTGACTGCGATCAGCGCGTTTGGGGTTCTGCCGCTGATCTGGGGTTTTTATGCGCTGAACATTTGGGCTGCTTTGCTGGGGACGGCGATCGTGGTGGGGGCCAAGACGTGGTTTGTGGACCGCATGGTATGGGTCTGGCAGGATTTTGAACGCGCGGGCTTTGGCATCGATGATCTGCGGGGCTGATGCGTGGCGCTCAGGCAACAGCTGCGGCGCAATGTCGTGGGGCGCGCGCAAAATGTTAGACACACCTGTGCAACTATGGGATGCAAATGCTATCAACATTTGCCGCAGGAGGGCGTATTGATGACAGTCACCCTTTGCGCCTTTTGGCCGCAGCGATTTTAACGCTGGCCTGTTGATCTGACTGCGCGGACTGCGCGGTTTTCCCCATCCACAAGCTTAATTCGCCAAAAATTCTGGCGATTAAATTTCAACATAAGGCACCATTTCAGGTGATGTGATTCTATGAATGATAATCTTATTTTGGACGATCTCGCCGCTGCTCTGCGCGATTTAATCCTGCGTTTTGGGCGGTTTCGTGTTTTTATGGGTCTTTTACGCGCAATAAGTCGGCCTAAGACCGCCAAAAATGGTGAAATACCAGATTACTTGCGCCGTGATTTGGGTCTGCCACTGCGCCCGCCCGATGCGCGAATGTGGGAAAGGCACCGCTAATCTGGCGATTTGCGCCTTCTTTTCCCGCAAGCGCCTTGCAGCCTTGCGGGGGGAGGGGTAAACGAAATCGGTAATATGACGCCACACTTGCGCGGCGCAACATGACGGAGCAACCTGATGTCAATCGACATAGATACAGCACGCAAAGTGGCCAAACTGGCCCGAATTCGAGTGGAAGAGGCCGCTTTATCCGATTTGGCCGCCCAGCTTTCGGGGATCTTGGGCTTTATGGAACAGCTGAATGAGGTCTATGTCGTGGGGATTGAGCCAATGACGTCGGTCACGCCGATGCGCTTGGTGCGCCGTGAAGATATGGTGACAGATGGTAATATTCAGGCGCAAATCCTAAAAAATGCGCCCGATGCGCGCGAGGGTTTCTTCGCAGTTCCAAAGGTGGTTGAATGAGCGCGCATACTTGGACAATTGCCGCCGCACGCGATGCGTTGCGTAAGGGAGAAATTTCCTCGGTTGATTTGACGATGTCATGTTTGACCGCGATGGATGCAGGGGACGCGCTGAACGCTTTTGTGCATAAAACCCCCGAAATCGCGCTGGAACAGGCGCGGGCGGCGGATGCGCGTATTCAGGCAGGTGATGCACCCAGCATGTGCGGTATTCCGATTGGGATCAAAGATTTGTTTTGCACGAAAGGCGTGCCTTCGCAGGCCGCCTCCAATGTGCTGCGCGGGTTCATACCCGAATACGAATCGACCGTGACCAGCAAATTATTTGCCGATGGTGCAGTGATGCTGGGTAAGTTGAATATGGATGAATTTGCGATGGGATCGTCCAATGAATCCTCTGCTTATGGTCCTGCCGTAAACCCTTGGAAGGTGGATGATCGTAGCCTGACACCGGGCGGATCGTCGGGCGGCTCGGCGGCGGCGGTGGCGGCGGATTTGTGTCTGGGCGCAACGGGGACGGATACGGGCGGTTCAATCCGCCAACCTGCGGCGTTCACCGGGATCACGGGGATTAAGCCGACCTATGGGCGCGTGTCGCGTTGGGGCATTATTGCCTATGCGTCCAGCTTGGATCAGGCTGGGCCGATGACCAAATCGGTGCGCGATGCAGCGATATTTTTGCAAGCTATGGCGGGGTTTGATCCCAAGGATTCGACCAGCGCCAATCTGGCCGTGCCTGATTTCGAAGCCGCACTTACAGGCAATATCAGTGGCAAAAAGATTGGTATTCCGCGTGAGTACCGTGTTGATGGGATGTCAGCCGAAATTGCCGCCTTGTGGGATAAAGGTGCGGATATGCTGCGCGCAGCCGGCGCAGAAATTGTCGATATTTCTTTGCCCCATACGAAATACGCGCTGCCCGCCTATTATGTGATTGCCCCTGCAGAGGCGTCCAGCAATCTGGCCCGCTATGACGGGGTGCGCTATGGTCATCGCGCGGCACTGACCGCTGGCGATGGCATTACGGATATGTATGAAAAGACCCGCGCCGAAGGGTTCGGCCCCGAGGTGCAGCGCCGCATCATGGTGGGTACCTATGTTTTGTCGGCAGGGTTCTATGACGCCTACTATAACCGCGCCCGCCGCGTCCGCGCCTTGATCAAACGGGATTTTGAACAGGCCTTTGCGGCAGGTGTGGATTGCATCTTGGCCCCTGCCACGCCCACCAGCGCCTTTGGTTTGGGCGAAATGGCCAGTGCTGATCCCGTAGAGATGTATCTGAACGATGTCTTTACGGTCACCCTAAATTTGGCGGGTTTGCCTGGGGTTGTGGTGCCTGTTGGGCTGGATTCCAAGGGACTTCCACTGGGATTGCAGTTGATTGGCCGTCCATGGGACGAGGCAGGTTTGCTGAATCACGCCTATGTGCTCGAACAGAATGCGGGATTTGTGGCCAAAGCATCAAAATGGTGGTAACGACTGTTTAAAATAATAAACGTCCGAGGCAGATATATGCGGTCCCTTATAGTCATTTGTGCAGCTGTTGGTCTGGCTGCCTGTTCCCCGCCCGTCCCTGATTCTGGCAAAGGTGTTGGATTCACAGATTATAATACGTATCTGCGCCAGCAGGCTGGGCAACGAAGCTTGCCAATTGACCCGCAAAATATCGCGACGGCTCCCCCGATTGCGGCGCCAAATACTGGGTTCTCGCCCTCAGCCGCAGCTGCGGCGATCGCCAAGGCCGAAGGGGCAACAGCGCCTTTGCCTTTCCAATTTGAATCGGCCAGCCCGTCTGGCGCGGCACCCCGAACCGCGACCCCTCTAAGCCCTGTTGCCGTCACAGCACCGCAATCAGAACTGCGAGGGATCACGCCGACAGGCATACAGGAACTTACGGTCAACTATGATGCGGCGACATCAGGCGTCTCGGATGAGCAAGATTTCGATGCCGTCGCTGCGCGGCGCAGCATCGAAGGCGATAAGCAGCAGATCGAACGCAACCGCGCCCAGTATCAAATTGACCAACCTTCATCTGTGCCACAGCGCAGCGGTAATGGTGGCCCAAGCATCGTTGAATATGCCTTGGCAACACAACATCCCTTGGGCGTAAAACTGTTTCGCCGTTCCCCCCTTCGGTTCAAAAATCCGCAAACAGCCTGCGCAGGCTATGAAACCGAAGACACAGCACAAGAGGCGTTTTTGTCAGCAGGTGGGCCCAATCGCGATCCGCTGGGCCTAGACCCAGATGGTGACGGCTTTGCCTGCGGATGGGACCCGCGCCCCTTCCGCGCCTTAGCCCAATAGACCGTGGATCAGCGCTCGCCCAATTTTAATGTGCGGCGCGGGGGTCAGCGGCCTAGCTTGATTGTCCTGCATTATACAGCCATGAACAGTTGCGCCGAGGCCCATGATAGGCTTTGTGACCCCGCGCATGAGGTGTCGGCCCATTGGCTGATATCGGAAACGGGTAGAATTTTTTCGTTGGTGGATGAACAAATGCGGGCGTGGCACGCGGGGGCTGGCGGCTGGGCGGGGTTCAGCGACATCAATAGCCATTCGATTGGGATCGAACTGGCCAATAACGGCAACCAACCCTTTCCAGAGCCTCAGATGCAGGCGCTTGAAGGATTGCTGCGCGACATCATGAACCGGTGGGAAATTTCACCCCATCAGGTGATAGGACATTCCGACATGGCCCCGTCACGCAAGGGCGACCCTGGCGTGCGGTTTGATTGGCGCAGACTGGCCTTGCAAGGCCTGTCAATATGGCCAAGCGCCATGGGCGATGCGGATCGTGCCTTGTCCCACAGCTTAGCCGCTATTGGCTATCCCGACGCAGATACACAGGCGGCGCTTGATGCCTTTAGACTTCGTTTTCGTCCCTTTGCAAAGGGGAACGAGACCGCCCAAGATCGCGCGTTGGCAGACCAAGTGGCGCGGATGATGATCTGAAATAGCGAACAGATATCTTCTGTAATAGCGTTTCATGGCAATGGCAGGGCCAGAATTGTTTTTGGCTTGCCGTCGTGCAACCTTGCAGATATGCCCAAAGTGTGCGGATGGCTGGATGACCGCGGGGCTTGCCCCGAGGAAAGTCCGGACTCCATGAAGGAAGGGTGCTGGGTAACGCCCAGCGGGGGCAACCCTAGGGAAAGCGCCACAGAGAAGAGACTGCCGCAGTGTTGGGCATCGCGCCTCGCGGATCTGCGGTGATGGTGAAACGGTGGGGTAAGAGCCCACCGCGGTCTTGGCAACAAGAACGGCATGGCAAGCCCCACCCGGAGCAATGCCGAATAGGGACCTCGCGTGGAAAGGTCCGCGACTGCAAAGGGCGCAAGCCCAAGCGATAGCGGAGACCTCCACAGGGATACTTCAGCCCAGAGGTTCGGGTTGGCAGCTTGACCGCCTTGGCAACAAGTGCGGCAGAGGAATGGTCATCCAAGGGGGCAACCCTGGGACAGAATCCGGCTTATAGGCCGTCCGCGCATTTTCACCCGACTGTTTTAACCCCAAGACAGGACGCTCCGCGGGAAGTGTTTTTTCCAGAATGAAAGAGCGCAGTTTCACATTGATAAAAATACCTCCGCCGGAGGCACAATGTTTACAGCAATCACGTCGTTTGGCTGTTGACTCTGGGCGGGTGATGCGTAAAAGGCAGGTTTCAAGGATTTCACCAAGACATGGGTCTTGGGCTCTAGGAGAATTACGATGGCCAAACCGGCGACGATCAAGATCCGTCTGAACTCGACGGCAGGCACGGGGCACTTTTATGTGACCAAGAAAAACGCGCGCACCATGACCGACAAGATGGTCGTAAAAAAATATGACCCCGTCAAGCGCGAGCATGTCGAATATAAAGAAGGCAAGATCAAGTAAGATCTTTTTCTTTTGTGTTAGAATGAAACCGTGTCCAGTTTGGGCACGGTTTTTTCGTTG
>CAWUUC010000253.1:0-3186 GCA_963924905.1 uncultured Paracoccaceae bacterium | reverse complement strand
GGCTTTGGACGCCGTTCAGGCGACAGACGGCGTGCCGATTGCAACGCCCGCCAATTGGGTCCCAGGCCAAGACGTGATCGTGGCCTTGTCGTTGAACAATGATCAAGCCAAGGAAAAGTTTGGTGATTTAGACATCAAACTGCCCTATCTGCGGTTTGCCAAAGCGCCGCAATAATTACCATCTAAGGCCCCTTCGGGGGCCTTAATCCCTATTAAAGAAATTATGCACCGTTTCGGCCATGCCCTCAGAAATGCCGGGCACAGCCATCAGATCAGGCACGCCAGCCCGCGCCACGGCCTTGGCTGATCCAAAATGTGCCAAAAGGGCGCGTTTGCGGGCCGCGCCAATGCCTGGCACCTCGTCCAAAGGCGTGGCTGAAATCGCTTTGGACCTTTTTGCGCGATGCGCGCCGATTGCCCAACGATGCGCCTCATCGCGCAGTCGTTGGATAAAATAAAGCACAGGATCATTGCGTTGCAGCGCAAAGGGGCGCGCACCCGTGCGATAAAACTCTTCTTTGCCTTGATCGCGGTCAATGCCCTTGGCCACGCCGACCATCGGCACATCTTCGACGCCCAGTTCGGTCAAAATATCTTGCACGGCAGACACCTGTCCCGCGCCACCATCAATCAACAATAGATCAGGCCAAAGATCGGTTGTGCGGGCAGGGTCCTCTTTTAACAGACGTTCAAATCGGCGCGTCAGCATTTCGCGCATCATACCAAAATCGTCGCTGCCCTTACCAACATCTGTCTTGAAATCAAATTTGCGGTATTGCGACTTTAAGAACCCATCTGGCCCAGCGACGATCATCCCACCCACAGCATGCGCCCCTTGGATATGCGAGTTGTCGTAAACCTCGATCCGATTTGGGGGCGCGTCTAGACCAAAGGCATCGGCCACACCTGCCAACAATTTGATCTGCGTGCTGGATTCTGACATTTTGCGCGCCAGACTTTCGCGGGCGTTTCGCAGCGCATTTTCGATCAGTTCCGCCTTTTCGCCGCGCTGTGGCACAGTCAGTTCCACCTTGCGCCCCGCGCGATCGGACAAAAGATCAATCATCAAGTCATCATTTTCAATCGGATGCGACAGAAGGATCAGACGGGCAGGTTCCTTGCCATCATAAAACTGGCCCAAAAACGCCTCAAGGATTTCAGCCTCATCCGCGCCAGACCCAGTGCGCGGATAAAAATCGCGATTGCCCCAGTTTTGATTGGCGCGGATGAAAAACACCTGCACACAGGCCTGCCCATTTTCCAGATGCAGCGCGATCACATCGGCCTCTGGGACGCCAGCAGGGTTCACCCCTTGGGATTGCTGCACGGTGGTCAAGGCACGGATACGGTCGCGCAGTGCTGCAGCGCGTTCAAATTCCATAGCTTCGGATGCAGTGGCCATTTCTGCCACCAGATTGGCCTGCACCGTGGTCGACTTTCCCGACAAAAACCGTTCCGCGTCACCAACCAATTGTGCATAGCCTGCTTGACTGATTTTACCCGTGCAGGGCGCAGCACATCGCTTGATCTGATATTGCAAACAAGGCCGAGTGCGGCTGTCAAACATTGTATCGGTGCAATTGCGCAGCAAAAACACTTTTTGCAACTGATTGACCGTGCGATTAACCGCCCCCGCACTGGCAAACGGACCAAAATACGACCCTTTTTCCGTCCGCTTGCCACGATGCTTTTTCAATTGCGGAAAAGGATGGTCGGTGTTGATCAAAATATTTGGGAAAGATTTATCATCGCGCAGCAGCACATTATAGCGTGGCTTTAACTGCTTGATCAGATTTTGTTCCAACAGCAAAGCTTCGGTTTCGGTGCGCACGGTCAGAAACATCATGCTTGTGGTTTCCGAAATCATCCGCGCAATCCGCGCTGAATGCCCTGTTGGGCGCGCATAATTTGACACCCGCGCCCGCAGATTGCGCGCCTTACCGACATACAACACCTCTGAGGTCGCATTTAACATGCGATAAACCCCGGGCTGGCCGTCAATTGTCTTTAGATAAGACTGGATCAAAGCGTGACCTGTCAGCGCCGTTTCTGTCATATCAAATCCTGATGTTGCGCTGCGATGATTCTGTTCCTTGCTGCAATGTTCCCTATCAGAGTTCAAGTCGAAACATGTCCACCGTTTCTGTGGATAACTCAGAGGAAAAATATTTTCTCATCCGAAATTTACCTTGTTTTCTGATGGCTTCGCCGTAATGCCTATTTTTTAGGCAATTATTTAACTATCTGATATAAAACGATAAAAAAAATCATCAACGGCAAATGCCTGTTTTTGCAGGTAAAATCTTACAAGACTGTGACAATAACTCAAAAAGTGGACAACTCTGTAGCGCCCTATCCGATTTTGCTATTCGATACCCATAACGTCAGGTGTTTCCCAGGCCAAATGCTGCCCACCATCGACCGCAATCATTTGCCCTGTCACGGCGGGGGAATCGATGAAAAAGCCCAATGCAGCCGTGATATCCGCCAGATTTGCGCCGCGCTGCAAAATTGTAGCTTTGCGTTGTAGGGCAAAACTGTCGGCGCTTTGTCGACTGCCTTGCAGGGTCGGGCCAGGTCCAATCGCATTCACCCTAATCTGCGGTGCCAAAGCTTGTGCCGCCGTTTGGGTCAGGGCCCAAAGTCCCATTTTGGCCAAAGTATACGACATAAATTCAGGGGTCAGTTTGTGCACGCGCTGATCAACCATATTGACGACAAGGCCCGCTGCAATCGGCTCACCCTGTGCATCAATCCCCACCTTTGGGGCTTGGGCTGCGAAGGCCTGCATCAAAACGAAAGGTGCGCGGAGATTGCTTTCAAAATGCCGATCCCAACTGGTTCGGGTGACCGTCGCCAAGCGATCCTGTTCAAAAATGGAGGCGTTATTGACCAGCAGGGTCAATGGCCCACCCAGACCCTGGATGGCCATCGGGATCAACCGCTCAACTTGTGCCTCGTTCAGCAAGTCAGCCCTCAGGGTGACCGCCCGACGGCCCATCGCTGTGATTTCTTTTGCCAAAGTTTCCGCGTCCTCGCGTGAGGATGCAAAATGCAAGGCAACATCGTACCCGCGT
The DNA here is from genome assembly GCA_963924905.1 of uncultured Paracoccaceae bacterium. Classification (GTDB taxonomy): domain Bacteria; phylum Pseudomonadota; class Alphaproteobacteria; order Rhodobacterales; family Rhodobacteraceae; genus Cypionkella. Next base: position 109 of record CAWUUC010000253.1, on the reverse strand, counting down.
GCCGCCAGATATAGTGCCATCGCACGCCCTATGCGCCGCCCCGCCCCTGTAACCAATGCTCGCATCTCAATCCTTTTTGCACTCGCACCCACTCGATCCTATCAGATAG
>CAWUUC010000252.1:0-4461 GCA_963924905.1 uncultured Paracoccaceae bacterium | reverse complement strand
TCTTGACCACGGTGTTGCAAAGCGTGCAGGCCAAGAGCCGTAAAATTCGAAGCCCCCGCCACGCCAATCACCCCAAAAACACCGCATTCCTCTTTCAGCTTATCGTCATCGAAGGGATGGGAAAGGAAAGGGCGCATGGGGACTCCTTTGGCGAAGGTTTAGGCTCGTTTAGTGTGATTTGGGGGCGCTGTCACGCCCCCAATTAGATTAGTTTGCCACAGGCGCGATGGGCGTGGTCACAGGTGCGCCGCAGGTGGAGGTCAGTTGTGCATAACGCGCCACCAGCCAGTCGGGCGCATCTGACGGCACAGCGGTGTCAAGTTTGCCTTGAAACGAGGCAAACACTTGGGCAGAGCGCGAGGCATCTATCATCGGGATCGTATTGGCCGCCAAGGCGCGGTCATAGACCAGAAAAATAACACCAACCAAAACAATGCCGCGGATTGCGCCAAACAAGAACCCAAGGCCTTGATCCAATCCACCCAAAGCCGAGCGTTGCACAATTGACGATAGCAAGGGTGTGAAGAGGGCCGCCAAAATCAAACCCGCCGCAAAAACAGCCGCAAAAGCGGCGATGATCGATAGTTCACAACTGTCACGCAAAAAATCGCCCACGACAGGGATTTCTTTGACCAAAGGTTGGGCCAAGGGCGCAAAAGCAAAGGCCAAAAGCGCCGCACCAATCCATCCTACAATCGACATCCCCTCGCGCACCAAACCGCGCGAATAGGCCAAAAGTGCCGATAGCACGATCACACAGGCAACGCCCGCATCGATCAAGGTAAATCCGTCCATCTTCCACTCCTTGCGGGGCCGTAATTTGCCCTATGTCATCCAGCGCCGAATATTTCGCCTACAAAACTGGTTAAGTCACCCATTTGCCGCACCGCCATACCAGAGGTCGCGCCAAGTTTCGACCCCTTTGGTGCAATCGCTTGGCTGAAACCCAGTTTTGATGCCTCTTTCAAGCGGTTTTCAGTTTGGCCGACGGGCCGCAGGGCCCCAGACAGGCTGATTTCACCAAAAAGAACGGTTTCTGGGGGAATGGCGATATCTTCGCGGGCCGATAAGATAGCCGCAGCGACAGCCAAATCGGCGGCGGGTTCGGTGACACGCATCCCACCCGCCACGTTCAAAAACACATCTAACCCTGCAAAGGGGATGCCGCAGCGCGCCTCTAGGACTGCCAGAATTGTTGACAGTCGCCCCGAATCCAGTCCCACAACCGTGCGGCGCGGCGTGCCCAACGGGGATGGCGCAACCAGTGCCTGTATCTCTGTCAAGACTGGGCGTGTGCCTTCGATCCCTGCAAAAACGGCAGAGCCCGCACTGGCCAGACCTCGTTCCGATAAAAACAGCGCTGACGGGTTCAGCACCTGCTCTAGCCCATCCCACCACAAATCAAACACGCCAATTTCATCAGCAGGGCCAAAGCGGTTTTTAACGGCGCGCAGAATGCGGAATTGATGCCCGCGTTCGCCTTCAAAATAAAGAACCGTATCCACCATATGTTCGACCACACGCGGGCCCGCGATTTGCCCATCCTTGGTGACATGGCCGACCAAAATAATCGCGACACCGCGCCGTTTGGCAAAGGTGACCAGTTCATGCGATGCCGCGCGCACCTGACTGACCGAACCCGGAGCGCTGTCGACCGTGTCCAGCCACATGGTTTGGATGGAATCGATGATTGCAAGGCCGGGGCGTTCGGTGTCCAGCGTGGTCAAAATATCGCGCAGATTCGTTTCTGCCCCCAAGGCCACAGGCGCGGTGGTCAGACCCAAGCGTTGGGCGCGCATTTGCACTTGGGCCGTGGCCTCTTCGCCCGAAATATACATACATTTCACACCTTGGCGCGAAAAACTGGCGGCGGCTTGTAACAGCAAGGTTGATTTTCCGATCCCCGGATCCCCCCCCACCAAAATCGCCGAGGCGGGCACCAACCCGCCGCCCAAAACGCGGTCTAATTCGTCAATCCCTGATGAAACACGCGGCGGTGCATCGCCCACAGTCGCCAAATCTGTCAGCGCAATCGATCGCCCCTTACCACCCAAGGCCTTGGGCCCCGCCGACAAGGGCGCCTCTTCGATCAGCGTGTTCCACGCACCGCAGCCTTCGCATTTGCCGATCCATTTGCGATGGGATGTGCCACAGGTCGTGCAGGTGAAATTGGGGGAAGATTTGCTCATGGCTTTGTCTTGCCCGCTATTTTGGATCGCTTCAAGGGCTTTGCCATCCAAGACAGCACAAGACTGCCCAAAACGCAGGCCGTAAACAGATAAAGACCCCACGCCGTATGCACCGTCACATGGCCCGCGCCTTTGATGATCACAATATAAAGGGCGATCAAAAAGACATCTGCCATCGCCAGTTTTCCCATAAAATGCAGCGCGGGCAGGGCGCGTGGACTGGCAAGGCCAAATTGAATGGCTGCCAAAAACAACACTTTGCCATAGGGGGCGATCAGGGCCAAAACCGCAACCAAAACCGCCAGCGCCATATCCGTTTGCCACAGGGCCACAAGGCCTGACAAAACAGATATTTCCGCCATGCCAAACAGCGGCAACAAGGCGGCGCGCATCAAGGGCGCAGTCCATGCGATGGGAAACAAGATCAAAAGGGCAAGATTGACGTAACGCATTCAGCACACTGATCTATTTGCGCGCCAATTCCAACGCGATTTCCGCAGTTTTTGTCAAAGTCTTTGCGTGGTTTTTTGCATGACAAGAACTTTGGCATCGCCTTCTGTTTGCGTCGCCTTATGCGGTGACTCGCGCGCGGGCTCGTCCAAGTCGAAATCATATCCCAATTTTGGCAAAATGTCGCGCAAATCTGCCTCAAGCCGTTTCATCTGGACGCTGGCATGGCGTTCTTCGATTTCGATATCGGTCAGCCAGCGGCGCAGTTCATCACTGGTCTGCAGCGCGACGTCTAGTCGGTTATTCAACAATTGCACCTCTTCTTGACGTTGGCGCAAAAACGACTTGGCGCGCGAGATTTTTTCATCCGCATATATTCGGGCCAAATCGCGGGTTTGCAGGCTCATCTGCGCGGCCAGTTGCAGAATTTCAGGTTCTAAATCTTGGAAATGGGGATGAGCGCGCATATATTCCATCCGTTGGCGCATGTCTTCAAATTCGCTGGATAGGGTGAAAACCTTGGCGCGATCTGCGGCATGTGCGTGGGCATAGGCGCGGGCCACATCCTCCATCCCGACGGTAAAGCTGCGATGACTGCGTTCCAGCGCTGCCATACGCAGATTGGACGGAAGATAGACCAACAAAACCAACATGAACGCGGTAACGAACAGCTGCACCGCCTGTCCAATCGGGCGCAATTGGGTTCCATTGATTGATGCTGTCAAATCCAACCATGGCCAGAACCCAAACAAGGCGCCAAAACAAGATACGACTAAGGCCAAGCTCATTGCCACAACGATAAATTGCGCAGCCGGGAGCAAAACGCGATGAAAATTTTCACGCTGGATCTGAAACACTCTGACCGCTTTCCAAAAATCATTAATTTTTAGGTAATGGCACAGAGCAATCAATCGGCGCAAACTAATTTGCATAGAAAATATCCCTTAGGATGTATTTTCTGTGGATAGGTTTTATTGTTTCTTTTTGGGAAACAATTAGATTTTATCTAACAGATTCAATGGGTCCGTCTGATCGACCATGAATAAACTGTTGCAAGTAGGGGTCAGTAGCGCTGTCCATTTGTGCAACTGGACCCGTCCATTGAATGACACCATTGTGCAGCATCGCAACATTGTCAGCGATGGCGCGCACGGATGACATATCATGGGTGATCGTCATGGCGGTCGCCCCCATTTCAACCACAATTTCGCGGATCAACGCATTGATGACGCCCGACATAATTGGGTCCAGCCCTGTTGTGGGTTCGTCAAAAAAGATGATTTCTGGTTCGGCTGCGATGGCGCGCGCAAGGCCTACGCGTTTTTGCATACCGCCCGACAACTCGGCTGGTAATTGATCGGCGACCGAGGGTTGCAAACCCACACGGCGCAGTTTTTCAATCGCGATGGCGCGGGCCTCTTCGGCGGGGCGGGCCAATTTGCCGCGCATCAACCGAAAGGCCACATTTTCCCAAACTTTCAGGCTGTCAAACAGTGCGCCACCTTGGAATAACATACCAAAACGCGCTAAAAATGCCTCGCGCTCGGCGGTTAAGACATCTTGCCCATCCAGCGCAATCATCCCCGCATCAGGTTTGACCAACCCAAGGATGGATTTCAGCAAAACCGATTTCCCCGTACCAGACCCGCCGATCACCACCATCGATGTGCCGCGGTCAATCGACAGCGTTACGCCGCGCAAAACTGCGTTTGGACCGAATGATTTATGAACATCTGTTAGGGTAATCATGATCCAAATAACACCGATGTCAGCATGAAGTTGGCCGCCAATATCAAAATGGATGCCGTGGCAACCGCGCCTT
>CAWUUC010000251.1:0-6455 GCA_963924905.1 uncultured Paracoccaceae bacterium | reverse complement strand
TGATCTAAAAATTTTGGCCGTGCACGGCGGGGGATATCTGCCATCCTATTCGGGGCGCATCGACCATGCTTGGGGGGCGCGCAAGGATAGCCACTCGGATCTGCCAAATCCACCGACCCATTATTTGCGCAAGGTTTATTTCGACAATGTGGTCTTTACCCCGCATCAGTTGGAATATTTGGTCAAAGTCTATGGTGCCGATAAGATCGTGATGGGGACCGATTATCCCTATGATATGTGCGATTATGACCCTGTGGAACACGTGATCAGCGCGGGCCTTTCGGATGAAGATTGTGCCAAAGTAGCGGGCGGCACGGCGGCGCGTCTGTTGGGTCTGACGTTTTAATCAGTGCGCCCGCCACCTGTTGGCGGGCGTCTTTTTATGTGGGAATATTGCTATGCGAATGAGTGACCGCGCCCCTTATCAGGCCTTTCCAGATCGGCCAAAGCTGACCTTGCCAAATGGCGCGCGTGTCGCGGTTTGGTTTATCGTCAATGTCGAGGAATGGGCGCTGGAACGCCCGATGCCACGCCAAGTTTTGACCCCGCCGATGGGCAATCCCTTGCAACCTGACCTGCCCAATTGGGCATGGCATGAATATGGGATGCGGGTTGGGTTTTGGCGGATTTTGGCGGCGCTTCAGGCGCGCAATCTGCGGGCCACGATGGCGCTCAATGGCAATATCGTCAACAGCTATCCCCGTATTGCCCAAGCCGCCCTTGACGCCCAGTGGGAGTTTATGGGCCACGGATTTATCCAACGTCCAATGCATCAATTGGATGATCAGCGCGCCGCGATTGACGCAACGGTGGACGCCATCCGTAACTTTACCGGCAAGCCGCCCGTGGGTTGGGAAAGCCCAGGTTTGACAGAGACAGAGGCTACCTTGGATCATTTGCGCGCGGCAGGGATCGAATATGTCGCAAATTGGCCGGTTGATGATCTGCCATCTTTCTTAAACACGAAACACGGCCCGATGTTGCAGGTGCCTTATACGGTGGAAACCAATGATATTGTGGTTCATGCCGTCCAACATCTGCCATCAGACGGGTTCATGAACCGCTGCATCGATCAGTTTGATCGTTTGTATCAAGAGGGGGCTGATCAACCCCGCGTGATGGCGATCAGTCTGCATCCTTATTTGTCAGGCGTGCCGCACCGCATTGGCTATTTGGAACGCGCGATCGACCATATCTTGGGCCATGACGGCGTGGCTTGGATGACGGGCGAAGAAATTGCGTCTTGGTACAAAGGGGCTGTCGCCTAACTGCGCGACAGCAAAAGCCCCCCCGCCACCATCACAAGGCCCGCAATGCGCGGCCATGTGATGGGTTGGACCGCCAGCCCAAAGGCCCCAAAGTGATCTAACACCATCGCTGTGGCCAATTGCCCCAAAATCCCCGCCATCGCAGCGGTCTGCGCGCCCGTAATTGGCAACATCATCGCCATCATGGTGATGTAAAATCCCCCCAGCGCCCCGCCAACCCATGCCCATGTGGGGGCATTTGCCAAAAAGCCTGTCGCAGGCCATGCGCCCCGCACGACGACCACACAGGCCATCACCAAAAAACCGACTAGAAAATTGATGCAGGCGGCAAAGGTTGCATCACCGGCATGACGCGCAAGGGCGCCGTTGATGGGGGATTGGACCGCCAAGACGGCCCCCGCGCTGATCAGCGCCGCAACCGCAAGGGCAAAGGACGCATTCACCGCGCCACCTGCACCCGCGTTTGATGGACCGCCGAGGTTGCCACCGCTTCAAACACCGCCGCCCCATGGATCATCTCATCCAATGTAATGGGAAAGGGCGCACGCCCTGCGACAGCGGCGGCAAAGGCCGTCAATTCTGCCGTGACCGTATCAAATCCTGCCAAGCTGTGACGCTCGATCGGTTTTGGCACGGCATGGCCTGACAAAGGCGCATCAGGCGTGGGGGCAAAGCTGAAATCATCCAAATGCTGGCCGCGAATTTCCGCCACCCCGCCCGACCCATAGACGCAAAATCGGTAGCTGGGCGCGGTTGCTGTCATACAAGACACATAGCCCGTCATCCCGCCCACAAATCCCAACAGCATCGAGGTGGTGTCTTGCGCGCCAGTTGGGGTCGCGCGGTGGATGCTTTGGCAGGTGACGTGATCAATCTGACCAAACAGATCAATCATCGCGTCCACCATATGAATGCCCAAACCAGCCATACCGCCCGCAGGGGCTTGTCGCGGATCGACACGCCAACTGTCAGGCTTTAGGAACAGGCCATTTGGCGCGGTCATTGTGCCTTCGACGTGCAAGATTGTGCCCAATTCCCCCGCCTGCACACGGCGGCGTAGATCAGCCATATGGGGGTGAAAGCGACGGTTATGGCCCAGCCCTGTCGTCACACCTGCCGCGCGGATCGCCGCCACCGCCGCCTCGGCGGATGATTTGGTCAAGGTAAAGGGTTTTTCGGCAAATATATGTTTGCCCGCCTTGGCCGCCGCGATCATTTGCCATTCGTGATCTAGATGCGGGGTCGCAAGAATGATGGCATCGACCCTTGGGTCGGCCAAAACCTCTTCGTAAGTGTCTTTAAGATCAAAGCCTTGCTCGGCGGCGAACTCTTCGGCCAAGGCGCGCCGACCTGTGGCACCTGTCACAATATTGATTTCGCCCCCAGTGCGGGCCGCGCGGACAAGGGTTTTACCCCACCAGCCCAAACCGATGATTGCAGCGTTTAGCATGTTGTATTCTCCTGCTTAGCGAAGGGATCAGATGCGCCCTTTGGCAAAGGCACCTCAAAGGCGTTGATTGTCATCGAAATCAACGTGTAATAGCCCAAAATACCCACCAAGTCGACCACGGCCTTTTCGCCAAAGGCGCTGACGGCATTTGAATAGGTGGCGGGCGAAATGGCGTGATCACGGTGCATTTCGATGGAAAACGCATAGATCATCGCCTCGTCTTTTTGGGCAAAGAGGGGGGGCTGTCCTTGGCGAATGGCCTCGATTACTTTGGGGGTAAGCCCTGCCTCTTGGGCAATCGGCGCATGGACTGCCCATTCGAAACCTGATTTCCAAAACGCTCCCGTCACCAGAATGGCCAATTCAGACAGACGCGGGGGCAGGGCGGTGCCATAACGGCAAAAAGCGCCCAGCCGTTGGGCGGCGTCTGCCAGATCGGGGCTGTTCAGCCAGACCCGCAGCGGGCCTTCGACCACGCCGCGCGGACCAGACTTGATCGCATGGTAAATCTTGGCCTGCTCTGGGCTAAGATCTGTTTCGTTGATATCGCGCAAACGTGGCATAGCGACCCTTTTGCTGGTGTTTAGGTCAGTAACAGATGAAGAAAACGCAGACAGACAAGCAATAAGAACACACCAAAGCCGCGCTCTAGTTTTGCGCGCGACCAGCGATGCGCCATCCGCACCCCAATCTTTGTTGTCAAAAGCGAGGTGGGAACGATCAAGGCAAATCCAAGCAGTGACACAAACCCCAAGGATCCTTGTGGCAGATCCGCCTTACCAAGGCCTGCAAAAATATATCCAATCGCCCCAGGGATCGAGATCACCACACCAATCGCCGCCGAAGTGGCCACCGCTTGGTGGATTCCGCGACCATGCAAGGTCATGGTTAGATTGGTGATCGCACCGCCACCAATGCCCATCAGCGCCGAAAAAAGCCCCGCCAAAAACCCATAAAGGCGCAAAAGCCACCCCTTTGGCAGATCATCGGCAAACCGCCAATTGGATTTACCAAAAAGCAGTTTGAATGAATTGACCCCTGCCACCAAAATAAAGGCCAACTGAAAAACCCAAGGTTCGGCATATCGGGCCAAAAATGCCCCGCCCATGACCCCTGCAAGGATGGGCAGTGCCCATGCCCGCACCAAGGCCATATCGACCATCCCTTTGGCAAAATGGCCCCGCGCAGAACTGATAGAGGTCGGCACGATCACCGCAAGCGAGGTTCCAACCGCAAGTGGCATGGCAGTCACCTCTGGCACGCCCAAAATAGAGAAGGCCAAAAACAGGACGGGCACCAAAATCGCGCCGCCACCAACCCCAAACAAGCCCGCCAAGACACCCGTGCAAAGACCTGCCGCCAGCAACATGGCCGCAACAGCGAAAATCGTGCCCCCATCTGGCGCCATCGACAAAATCCTTGTTTTTAGTCCCTATTTTCAAAGGGTCCATGCAGTATTTATCATATGATAACTAAATCAAGGACCAATGCAAAGCGGGCTTTTGGGTTTTTGCGCGTTTTTTTGCAGATTCCGCCCGTCATATTTTCGCACGCGATCTTTTGCCCCCGATGGATTGTCCCCCTGAACAGGGGACAGACAGGTTTCATGAAAACTTTATAGATATCCTCATCGCATTTTTGGGGCCAAGGGGTATTTCAATGAAGACGGGCAAACTGTTGCTAGGTGGCGTGATGCTGATTTCTGGCTGTGTCACGGGGACAGATGTCACTGCGGGTCTCGATCGTGGTGATTTTGAGACCAATTATAATCTGGTTGAGGCCGTGGCCCCCACCCAAAATATGCCAACCTCATTGAATGCCAGTTACGTAGGACAAGTGAAACTTGGTGTAAACTCAGGGACGTCTGCGATTTTTGGCGCAGAAGTTGACCCAATTCTTGCCGAAATTTTGGGCGATCTTGAAATTGACGTGGCATGGACAGAGGGGATGGTGACCAATCCATTTTCTGGAACAGCCCGCAACTTTACAGCGACCGAGTCTGGCACCGCCAACACCATCGCCATTGCAGGGACGCTGAATGTAGATCCGAACTTGCCAGGCTCTGTCACGCGGGTCAGCCAAGCGTCACAGGTGATCGCAGGTCAGACCGTCCCTGCAATCGATACAGGGGCATTTCAATATACGATGACAGGGCGACTTGGCGCTGCAGGTCAGCAAGGCGATGTTACCTTACTCTTTGCGGGGAATTTTATTGGGGACGCGGGGGCGTCGATGCTGGGGGCGGCATCTGGTGGGGTTAAAGACGCCAATTCAACCAATGCAAATCTGTTTGATGCGGGATTGGGCGGCGTGTTTTATCTGAACCAGTAACGCATGGGACCGCGGTCTTGGCCCCACGCCACCCGTCTGTCCCCCTTTGGGCGGCGTGGTCAGGGTCATCCATCAAAGGCTTTATAGACCCTGCGCCAAGCCCTGCAGGCCCGCCGATCGTTCTGCCGCGTCCAACAGGCGCTGTAATTCTGCGCCGCGGGCGAATGTTGGCTCTGCCCTGCCTGTGCCCCAGATGGCCGCCACAAAGCGTTGATAAATTGTTGGCACATCGGGGCAATTGATATCGTGCCATGTGGCGGTGCGGATATCATCGCCCAGACAGGCGCGCAGGGCGCTGATTTGGTTTTCAAACCGCACTTCCAGCCCGCCCAAATCGCCGTAAATCCGCAAGCGCAGATCGTTCATATGCCCTGTGGCAAAACGGGTGGCCGAAACGGTCCCCAAACCACCCCCCGCCAGTGTCACCTGCATCGTGGCGCTGTCATTGGCGTCCAGCACATATTCCCCGATCTTGCCCCCCTCGGCCTTGTCAAAGGTTTTGAGCAGACACGATATGCTGCGGGCTTCTTCGCCCGCAATAAAGGTTGCGAAATCAAGGATATGAATGCCGACATCACCCAAAACACCTTTGGATCCATGCGCTGATGACAGCCGCCATAACCATTGGCTCTCAGATTTCCAATCCCCCCAAGCGGGTTGGGTCAACCAGCTTTGCAGATAAGACGCCTCAAAATGGCGCACAGGTCCAATGGCGCCATCGCGCACCATTTTGGCCGCCTGTTGCAGGGCGGGCACGTTGCGATAAGACAGATTGACCATATTGACCACGCCCGCCTTGGCGGCGGCATCGGTCATTTCTGCGGCCTGATTTGCGTTGGTCGCCAAGGGTTTTTCGCATAAAATATGCTTGCCCGCCGCTAAAATCGGCAGGGTCGTCGCATAATGCGCGGCGTCAGGGGTGACATTGGTCACAGCGTCAAACTGGGCCCAGTCTAAAGCCGCCTCTAGGGACGAAAACTGATGTTCAATCCCATGCTTTTGACAAAAATCAGACAATTGTTGCGGGCGGGTATCCACACCCGCCACCAGTTTGACCGCATCGATTTGGGCAAAGCTTTCGGCGTGATTGGCCGCCATGCCCCCCGTGCCAAGGATCAATAATCGGATGGGCGCTGTCATCAGCGATACCCCGCTTCACCGTCTTGGTGCAGCTTTGGTCCACGCTCTTGGATAGGTTCGGGGGATGTGCCGACAGGGATATTGGGCGCGTCATTGGGGTTGGCGATCCGTGCGGCAGGATTATAGGCCCATGCCACCCCATTGGCGATCACGCGCTGCACATTTGCATCGTGATATGTTGGATAGGTTTCATGACCTGGGCGAAAATAGAACACATTTCCCGCCCCCCGTTTATAGGTCAGGCCAGAACGAAACACTTCGCCCCC
>CAWUUC010000250.1:0-2846 GCA_963924905.1 uncultured Paracoccaceae bacterium | reverse complement strand
GGTTACACGCACCAAGGGATGATCAGATTACTGACCGCGTCAATCAGTATCATGCGCCTTATCATGCCGCCTTGGCCGATGAAATCGCACGGGTGCGTGCGCGGCATGGTGTTGTGATCTTGTTTGATTGTCATTCCATTCGATCAAATATCCCCTATCTTTTTGACGGCGAACTCCCGATTTTTAACATCGGCACCAACTCAGGGACCAGTTGCGCGACCGCAGTGTCGGATGCGGTCTTTGCGCCCTGTTTTGCCCCCAAAGTCCTAAATGGCCGTTTCAAAGGCGGCTGGACAACGCGCCATTATGGTGCGGGCGCAGTCCACGGCGTGCAAATGGAAATCGCTCAGCGCGCTTATTTGACCGCCGAAGCTGCCCCTTGGACCTTTGATCCAAAAGTGGCCGCCCCGGCCCGCGCTGTCTTGGGCGAAATTTTAACATCCCTAGACCACCTTGCCCGTTCGGGCCAATTGACAGGAGCCTGACCTATGGACCGCAAAAATGCCCGCGACATTTATCCTGCAACTGGGTCAAAAATCACTGCGAAATCATGGGCGACCGAGGCTGCGATGCGCATGTTGATGAACAATCTGCATCCCGATGTGGCAGAAAATCCGCATGAATTGGTGGTGTATGGCGGTATTGGTCGCGCGGCGCGGACATGGGGGGATTTTGACCGCATTGTTGCAGCTCTTACGAATCTTGAAGATGACGAAACCTTGGTCGTCCAGTCTGGCCGCCCCGTGGCCGTGGTCCGCACCCATTCTGACGCCCCCCGCGTCTTGATTGCCAATTCCAACCTTGTCCCTCATTGGGTGACTTGGGATCATTTCAATGCTTTGGATCGCAAGGGTCTGATGATGTATGGGCAGATGACGGCGGGATCATGGATTTACATCGGCACCCAAGGCATCGTGCAAGGCACATATGAGACATTCGCCGAGGCGGGGCGTCAGCATTACGGTGGCGATCTGACGGGGCGGTGGATTTTGACAGCCGGTCTGGGCGGCATGGGCGGCGCGCAGCCCTTGGCAGCCGTCATGGCAGGGGCCTGCTGTCTGGCCGTCGAATGTGATGAGACGCGGATCGATTTTCGCATACGCACCCGTTATCTGGATGCAAAGGCCCATACATTGGATGAGGCTTTGGCGATGATAGATGCATGGACAGCAGCGGGGCAGGCGAAATCTGTGGGCCTTTTGGGCAATGCGGCCGATATCTTTGCTGAACTGGTTGTGCGGATGAAGGCGGGGGGCACGCGCCCTGATATCGTCACGGACCAAACATCGGCGCATGATCCGCTGAACGGTTATCTTCCCCAAGGTTGGAGCGTAGAGCAAGCCAAGTCCGCACGCGAGACGGACCCAAAATCGGTTGAACGTGCCGCCCGCGCCAGTATGAAAACCCATGTGTCCGCCATGGTCGATTTTTGGAATGCGGGTGTGCCAACGCTGGATTATGGCAATAATATCAGACAGGTGGCGCTGGATGAAGGACTGAAAAACGCCTTTGCTTTCCCCGGGTTCGTCCCTGCCTATATTCGCCCCTTGTTTTGCAAAGGGATTGGCCCATTTCGCTGGGTGGCGCTGTCGGGCGATCCCGAAGACATTCGTAAAACTGACGCCGCGATGAAGAAACTATTTCCCGACAATGCCCATTTGCATCGTTGGCTGGACATGGCGGGGGAACGAATTGCCTTTCAGGGTCTGCCCGCGCGCATCTGCTGGATTGGTCTGGGCGATCGGCATCGCGCTGGGTTGATGTTTAACCATATGGTGGCTTCTGGTGAAATATCCGCACCCATCGTCATTGGCCGCGATCATTTGGATGCGGGGTCCGTTGCCTCGCCAAACCGCGAGACTGAGGCCATGTTAGATGGATCAGATGCCGTATCCGATTGGCCTTTGCTGAATGCGCTGGTCAATACGGCATCAGGGGCGACTTGGGTCAGTTTGCACCACGGAGGCGGGGTTGGCATGGGGTTTTCCCAACACGCAGGCGTTGTGATCGTGGCCGACGGCACCGAGGCGGCAGCGCGCCGCATTGAGCGCGTGCTTTGGAATGATCCCGCATCAGGGGTCTGGCGCCATGCAGATGCAGGCTATGATTTGGCGGTGCAAACAGCGCGGGAACAGGGGCTGCGATTGCCGACGATCTTGGGCAATTAAATCAGGTTTTGACCCGCGCTGCGGACCAAATCTGCAATCTCGCTCAGTTGTGATCCTAACGGACTGTTGCGCCGCCAGACCATCCCAATGGTTCGGTTGGGTTCAGGGGCCGCGAAATGTTGGGTGATCACAGGCGTGGCTGACGTCTCGACCGCCACAGCCATCTGGGGGATCAAAGTCACCCCAATCCCCGCCGCAACCATCTGCACCAATGTGGTCAGCGCCGATCCATCCATGATCTCGCGCGGGCGCATCGTGGAAATATTGCAAAATGACAGCGCTTGATCGCGAAAACAATGCCCCTCTTCCAGCAGCAGCAGCCGCATCTCGCGCAAAGATTCGGGACTTGGGACGGGGCGGCCCGCATCCGACAAAGGGCGCACCAGAACAAAAGATTCGGTGAAAAGTGGAATTTCCGTCAGGCTGGGGTCAGTGATCGGTAAGGCCACGATGGCCGCATCCAATCGCCCCTCAATCACGTCACTAACCAAATTTTGGGTCAATGTTTCGCGCAATTGCAAATCCAGCCCCGTGTGATGGGCGCTGATTTGACCGATCAGCTTCGGCAAAAGATAGGGCGCCACCGTTGGAATGACCCCAAGCCGCAATCGCGACAACCGCCCCAATTGCACCATCCGCGCCAAATCCGTCAACGAATCCACATCGCGCAAAATGGCG
>CAWUUC010000249.1:0-5241 GCA_963924905.1 uncultured Paracoccaceae bacterium | reverse complement strand
GCGCTTTCGTTGCGCTGCTTCACCATCTTGCCCAAAAGCGCTAGGATATCGCCATCCGTCACCTCACCCGCCTCGGCGCGCAGTGAAATTTCGCGATCCTTGATCGCCGATGAGACCATCCGCAGGGCAGACAAACGCGCTGCATCTTTGGCTTTCATCGCGGCAATCGTGGCCTCTTGCAGGCGGGCACGCAGGGTCATGGAACACTCCTAAATTTTGTCAAAGCCCTTATATCGCGCAACGACCCAAGACGCAACTTTCCGAAATTCCATTAAGTCCCTGAAATTAATATATTATCCATTTAACTCAAACCCTTGACCCCGCCTGCGCCCCGCCATAGTGTCCGCCAGATTTTGCCGCCAGCCAAGGGAGTCGCCGATGTCTACCACCCCACGTCCCACTGCTTGCATCGCCCTATCAGATGGAAGCGTATTTTACGGCCACGGGTTTGGCGCAACAGGCGAGGTGGTGGCTGAACTCGTGTTCAACACTGCGATGACAGGCTATCAAGAAATCATGACCGACCCCTCATATGCTGGGCAAGTTGTGACATTTACCTTCCCCCATATCGGCAATACTGGCATCAATTTGGAAGATGACGAGACCGCAGCGCCAGTCGCGGCCGGTATGGTCGTCAAATGGGATCCGACCGAACCATCTAATTGGCGATCTACAGGCGATTTGACCGCTTGGATGACGAAAATTGGCCGCATTGGGATCGGGGGTATTGATACCCGCCGCTTGACCCGCGCTATTCGCCAACAAGGCGCTCCGCACGTCACTTTAGCCCATAACCCTAAAGGCGAATTCGACATTGGCGCAATGGTCGCTCGCGCCCGTGCTTGGGCGGGGCTCGAAGGGTTGGATCTGGCCAAAGATGTCACTTGCGCGCAAAGCTATGTTTGGAATGAACAACGTTGGGCATGGCCACAAGGCTATTCCAAACGCACGGGCGCGGGTCACAAGGTCGTGGCAATTGATTACGGCGCAAAACGCAATATTCTGCGCTGCTTGGCCTCTGCAGGGTGTGAGGTGACGGTTCTGCCCGCTTCGGCAAGCGCCGAAGAGGTGCTGGCGCTGAATCCAGATGGGGTATTTTTGTCGAACGGTCCCGGCGATCCGGCGGCCACGGGCGTTTACGCTGTTCCCATGATCAAAGGGGTCTTAGCAGCTGATTTGCCTATTTTTGGCATCTGCTTGGGACATCAAATGTTGGCCCTTGCCTTGGGCGCCAAAACCGTAAAAATGAACCACGGTCATCATGGTGCGAACCATCCCGTTAAGGATTTGACCACTGGTCGTGTTGAAATCACATCGATGAACCACGGCTTTACTGTAGACAGCCAAACCCTGCCTAAAGGTGTCGTTGAAACCCATATCTCGTTGTTTGATGGCTCCAATTGCGGCATCGCTGTTCACGGCAAACCCGTTTATTCCGTGCAGTATCATCCAGAGGCCAGCCCGGGTCCGCAAGACAGCTATTATCTTTTCGAACGCTTTGCCGCAGATATGCAAAGCCGTCGCGCCCTGTGATATGGCGGATGAATATCGGGGAAGATAAATTCGCCTACAACTGCAACTGTTAAAAATGGTTTAACCTTGCGTTAACCATGTCGTGACAATCTGCGATGAAATCATCGGAGGTTTAATGTCCGTCACCTCATTGCGCCCTGTCATGCGGTCGACCGCAAATGCCGTCAAAGGCCCAATGCGATTTCGCGGCGTTGAACCACGAGCGAACGAAGTTTTTGGCGTGGCACTGCTGCGCGCTGGACATATCACTGCCCCACAACTCTTACAGGCTTTGGCAAGTCAAACCTCGGACACCCGACTGATCGACAGCTTGATTGCCTCTAAGGCGCTAGATGCATCAACGCTCTATGGACTATTAGCCCAGCATTGGGCGGTCGGGCAGGCAGATTTTACAAAATACGCGCCCGATCCCGCGCTCATGGCGCGGATTGATCCCTTAGTATGCCTGCAACAACTTTGGCTGCCGTGGCGGAAATTGGGACAGAGCACAATTATTGCCTGTGCCTACCCAGAAGACTTTGCCAAACTGCGCCCCAGCATAGAGGCCCGCTTTGGACCAACCATGATGGTCATCGCCCCACGTCATCAGATTGAACACCGCTTAATGGCGCAATCGGGTGCCTATCTGGCACATCGTGCCGAGACACTGGTTCCAGAGGCTGATAGTTGCCGCAACTATCGCGCAGCCCCTCTGGTGAAATGGGTCATCTCAGCTGCCTTGGTATTCGGCGCGATGGGATACTTGGCGCAATCGGCGCTGATTTTTACCGTAATAGGTCTGATTTTGACCATTATGTATGCCCAATCCCTACTCAAAGCGATGGCAGTCCTTGCACGAACGACAGTGCCAGCAACGCCGCCACCTGCCCCCCTGCAACTTGTCCCCGATTCCGTCCCGACCATATCGATACTTGTCGCCCTTTACCAAGAAAGCCGCATCGTTGCGCGCTTGATCAGACGCCTTGATCAATTGGACTATCCGCGTGACAAAATGGATGTGATCTTTGTGATCGAAGACAATGATGTGGCCACTGCCACAACTTTGTCAGGCTTGACCTTGCCGGCTTGGTTGCGGGTCTTGCCCGTTCCATCTGGGTCCATTCGCACCAAGCCGCGCGCCCTGAATTACGCACTGGATCACTGTCGCGGCACTATCATCGCTGTTTACGATGCCGAAGATGCACCAGCCCCTGATCAATTGCGGATTGTGGCCAAAACCTTTGGTGACGCAGATGATCGCCTAGCTTGTCTGCAAGGCCGTCTTGATTACTACAACCCAAATTCCAACTGGCTGTCGCGCTGTTTTACCATAGAGTATGCAGCTTGGTGGCGCCTGATTTTGCCGGGCGTCGAACGGCTGGGGCTGGCCATTCCCTTAGGCGGCACAACATTATTTTTTCGCCGTGATGCCTTGCAGGATTTGGGCGGATGGGACGCGCATAATGTGACCGAAGATGCTGATTTGGGCATACGCATCGCACGGCGCGGCTATCGCACGCAACTGATTACTTCTGTCACTATGGAAGAGGCCAATTGCCGCCCCATCGCGTGGATCAAACAACGCTCCCGCTGGATCAAAGGCTATATGATTACTTGGGCCACACATATGCGTCACCCAGCGCTTTTGCTGCGCGAATTGGGCATCCGGCGGTTTGTCGGATTCCAAGTGATGTTCGCAGGCTCCTTTTTGCACGCCCTCTTCGCCCCTTTGCTGTGGCTCCTTTGGCTGATCCCACTCGGTCTGATTGACGGCCAGGCTATTGATTTCCCTTTTTGGGTTCTGGGATTTTTGGCGATGACAGGCGTCTTTAGTGAAGCCTTCACACTGGGCTGCAACTATTTCGCCTTATCCAAAACCGGACATCGGATTCATCCAATTTGGCTGCCCACTATGTTTTTTTATAACATGCTCGCCAGCATAGCCGCCTACAAGGCGCTGTGGGAAATGCTGCGTAAACCGTTTTATTGGGATAAAACCAGTCATGGCTTCTTTGATATCTGACCTCTTCCCCGTTGCCCAAATATCCTGCGGGGATAGGATTTGGCCTGCCAAATCCGTAAGGGGCCGCATAGGCCCCTTGTTGAGTTAGCGCGTTTTCAACTCGCCCGCATCCACGCGCAAACGCGTTTCATAGGCCTTGGAAATATGCCCCTTTAGGGCGTGATAAGCCGCATCATCATCGCGTGCAGCAATCGCCGCCACAATTGCGCCATGTTCCATGATAGCCACCTCATCTCGCCCATCAGCCGCAAAAGAGGTAGTTGTCATCAGCGCCATTGCCCGATGCACCAGATCCAATTGTTGCACCAAAAACCGATTATGTGATGCCAGATGGATCAGACGGTGAAATCGCTTATTGGCCTTGGCCAACAGACTTGGATCCCCCCCCACCAAGCCCTGATCATCGCGCACCATGCCGCGCAGCACGTTGATTTCCTCATCCGTAGCATGACGCGCCGCCAATCGCGCGGCAAGGCCCTCTAACTCGGCGCGCACTGTATAAAGTTCGGCCAATTGATTATGATCCAAACTGGCCACAATCAAGGATCGCCCATCACGCGATAACATCCCTTGGGTTTCCAGCCTTTGAAGCGCCTCACGCACAGGCGTGCGAGACACGCCCAACCGTTCGGCCAATTCACTTTCCACCAGTCGCGCGCCGGGACGAAAATCGCCCGTCTCAATCGCGTCAAGGATCAAGGTATATGCGTCTTTTTGCACGAAATTCTCCCGTCTTTGCAGCACCCTATCGCGGCTTACGTCGATTTCAAGGCTGCGATTGCAGCGCGAGGTAATTCGGGGTAAAAAACAGCATGATCAAAACCGCTTTCTCTCATGTGACGACTTGGGTCTTTGACCTCGACAACACCCTTTATCCCCCCAAATATCGCCTCTTTGACCAAATAGAGGTGCGGATGACAAATTGGGTGATGCAGGCGCTGAACGTGGGGCGGGCCGAGGCTGATAGATTGCGCCAGCATTATTGGGACAGCTATGGAACCACCCTCGCAGGGTTGATGCGCGAACATAACATCGACCCCGCGCCCTATTTGACCCATGTCCATGACATTGATTTTTCGGGCCTTCCTGCCGATCCTATTTTGGCAGGGCACTTGGGCGCGCTGCAGGGGCGCAAGATCGTCTATACCAATGGCTCTGCCGCCTATGCCCATCAAGTTTTGGCCGCCCGCGGTCTTGGAGATATTTTCGACGCTGTTTACGGCATCGAAGAGGCAGGGCTTTTACCCAAACCAGAACGCGCCGCCTTTGATCGAGTGTTCGCGGCGGATGGTCTGGACCCTGCCCGATCTGCCATGTTCGAAGATGATCCGCGCAATCTATTGGTGCCACATCAGTTGGGTATGGTCTGCGTTCACATCGCTCCAAAGCCTCTCAAGGCGCTGCATTTACACCATCACCATGACGATCTAACCGAATTTTTGGGCAGAATTGTCTAATCGTCGCAGCCCCTTCGCATTTGCCCCAATCCCCCCTATCTTAAGACAAAGAGGTGGCAGATGGCGCGATTAACGACAGATATCTTGGTTTCGGGCGGTGGTGTGGCGGGGCTGACGGCGGCGGCGGCCTTTGGCACGGCGGGGTATGATGTGGTCTTGGTCGAACCCAATCCCCCTGTGACGGATCTGGCGGCAAGCGGCGCGGATTTGCGCACCACGGCCTTTTTGATGCCATCGGTGGATGTGTTG
>CAWUUC010000248.1:0-14208 GCA_963924905.1 uncultured Paracoccaceae bacterium | reverse complement strand
GGGGGCCAGCGCCTTATTGGTGCAAATCGCCATGGAATGGCCCGCAGTTTGCAGTTGGCGCAACGTTGCGATGACATGATCAAAAGGCTTGGTCAGCGTTGCAGGTTCATCCGTATAATGCCGCATCATCTGCGCCGTAAGTGCCGCATGATCGCCCATCGAAAGGCCCACATGATTGATAACGCGGGCCACCAAATTGGGCAGGCCATTGCCAATAAACCCTGTAACCGTCGCAAGGTCTAATGGTGGCAAACCTTGGCTGTCCAGCATCTGCGCGACCGCCGCACAAATATCAGGCGCGCTGTCGATCAGCGTGCCGTCCAGATCAAAAACCAGCGGCGTCATTGCCCTGCCGCCGCACGAATGGCGCGGATATTTTCACCGTAAGGCGCAGGGTTTGCGACTGATCCGCCCTTAAACACGGCAGAGCCTGCCACCAAAACATCCGCGCCCGCCGCCACGACCAAAGGTGCCGTTTCCACCGTCACGCCGCCATCAATTTCAATATGAATGGGACGATCCCCTATCATGGCGCGCAGTTTGGCGACCTTGGCCACTTGGGAATGGATGAATTTTTGTCCCCCAAAGCCGGGATTGACCGTCATCACGCAGACCAAATCGACCATATCCAGCAAATATTCGACCGCCTCAATCGGCGTGCCGGGGTTGATGGCAAGACCTGCTTTGACGCCCGCCCCGCGAATGGCTTGCAAGCTGCGGTGGATATGAGGACCCGCCTCAAGATGGGCGGAAATCACATCTGCGCCCGCTTTTGCAAATGCCTCGATATAGGCATCGATCGGGGCAATCATCAAATGCACATCCATCACGCCCTTAATATGGGGACGAATAGCGGCACAAGTGGCGGGACCGAAGGTGATATTTGGCACGAAATGCCCATCCATGACATCGACATGCACCCAGTCCGCACCTTGATCCTCAATGGCGCGACATTCCGCCCCAAAATTGGCGAAATCAGCCGAAAGAATTGATGGTGCGATTTTGACGTTGCGCGAAAAACTCATGGCTTTGGCCCTTATCCAGATCTGCCCCCTCAATAGCGCGAGTTTGCAGGCGGGGCCAGTGGGCAATACCTGCTAGCCGCCGTTCCCGATGCACAACAAGCGACCATAGGCGGGGGCAGCGATCAGTTTTGGAACCGCCCAAATCAGCGGACATTTTGGCGGGGGCGGCAAGGGCGCGTCCAAATCCGTCAAAATTACCGCTATAGAGGGACGGATCAGATCAATTTTGCCAAAGAGATCTTGAAAATCTGTCCCACCGCCGGATCGCATGGGAATATCGGCCGCAGCGTCCAATTTGGTTTGCAAAAATACCGTCTCATCAAAGGCCAAAAGATGCACTTCGGCACCAGTGCGACGTGCGATGGATCGCGCCTCGGCATAAAAAAGGCGCAGGGTTTGGGGATCAATTGACGACGACGTATCTAAGCCGATTACAATTTTCGCGCGGTGATCCATGCGCTGACGGCCTGGTTCAAAGGGCGGGGGCGTATCTGCTGCGGCCATGCGCGCAATCCATGCGCCCGAGGGCCTGCGCCATGTGATGCGCGGGCGTTCAATCAAAGCATGGGCCAAAATGCCGCGCAAATGCGCCTCCCATGGAACGGTGTCAGGAGCGATATCAGCCAGAAATGCCCCCAACCGCCCAATCCCAGTGCCTGCTTTGCGGCCCGCTTCAAAGGCGCGCAAAACATGATTGCGCCAATCTGTTGTGGTTTGGCCCTTGGCCTCTGGTTTTGGGGGGCCCAAATCCACCGCAAAGCCTTTGGTTTTGCCCCAGTCGCGCAGTTTTTTGGCCCGATCAGGGGCCGCGTGCAGCGCCATCGCCAGACGGTCGGCATCCCATTGTTCTAACGCTGCAACGGCAGACTCGGCGGGCAAATCTGCCACTTTGAGCAAATCGGTCAAGATCACTGCAGGGCGTGGGATCGCATGACCTGCCAAGATCAAGGTTTGGTTGATAATCCCGTCCGCCGCCAATCCATAAAGCATCTGATCAAAGGATGCGCCCAAACGTTGCGCCAAACCCGCCGCCCGCGCCGAATGATGCAAGGCCACATGCAAAACGTGATGCGCCACCATGCCGACCTGTTCGGGCAGCGCCATCTGATCAAATGCGGGCCCATAACTGACCACATCGCCTGTCGTGCAGGTAGCCCCCGATCCATCACGGTGGATGCACCACAAAGATAAGACGGCAAGGGCTGCGTCCACCTCGCCCAATTGCGCCAAAGCGCGGGCAGCGCGTTGGCTCATGGCAGGCCCATACTGCGGCGTTCGGCGGCGTAATCTTGATAGGCGTCCGAGGTGGCAAACACCTCTTGCCAGCCTTGGTCAAAGGCGCGAGTGATCAGCAATTCAAACCCAAAACTGGCCAATTCGCTGATCGGCAAACCCGCATGATCCGCCCCCAAACCCCGTAAATCGGCCAAAATCTCTATGGCGGCGGGCAAGGTTTCGCGCCGCACAAGACCAGACAGACCATAAACCAAGGCCGTCAGGCCGTGCAGACTGCGTGGATATTGGCGCTGCGCCCGTGGGCTGGCAAGCATCGTATCAATCTGGACGCTTGCTGCGATATCATCCGCCATCAGGGAAAATTCTGCTGCAGGGGCCGCCCCCACGGTTCCTGCAATCATCACCTGCTGCAGCGCGCGATCTGGCACGGCGTAAAGGATTTGACTGACCCTTGTCCAACTGCGCGGCGTACAGGCGATGATCTGGCCGCGGCGCAAACTGTCTTCGGTTGTTTCCAAAAGATCGGGGCGGGTGCGGATAAAGGCTGCAACACTGGGATGAATGCCCGCGGGAATCGCATAGGTTTTCACCCAGTCGTCGGGGTCAGCTTGGACGATCATATGGATCAAACGATCACTCAGCGCGGTTCCCATATCATAGGCAATCGCGCCATCCTCGACACGGTTGCCCGCCGCGATGATCATCACACTGTCTGGCAATCGGTGACGCCCGACACGGCGTTCTTGCAACAGACCATAGATCGTGGGTTGCAGCGCAGGGGCCGCGGCGGTGAGTTCATCCAAAAACAAAATGGCGGGGGTATCGCTGTCTGGCAAATCCTCGGGGCGATACCAGACGGTTTTAGCGCGGGCATGATCGAAATAGGGCAGACCGCGCAGATCTTGCGGTTCTATCGTGGTCAAACGCAGGTCAAACAATTCGGCCCCGATACGGTTGGCAAGGGTTTGGACCAATTCCGTTTTGCCCACCCCGGGCCTGCCGTGCAGCATCCACGAGGCGGTCAGGCCACCTGCCTTTTGCGCCTCCCAACCGGCTGATAGAATACGCAGCGCCTCGCTGGCGGACACGGCGGTTGCGTTGACGCTCATCAGTTGACCTCATGTTGTTTTAGGTAGGCTGCAAGCCGCGTCTGGGCGGATACGGCGCCCGCCTCTTGGGCGATATCGCGCAGATAGATGTCATCGCGATGATTGACGGCAAGCAAATCGCGTTCACTGAATTGATCATCAAAAAGCCCATCTTGCAACACAGCGCGGTTCGCAGCGTCCAAGGTCATCACATGAGGACGCGGTGTTTCAGATTGCACCGTCACCAAGGTCAAAGGCGTTAAGCGCGCCAATTCAGATTGTTCGATCACAAGACGCAACTGCCCCGAGGTCATGCCCTGATGGGCTGCGATTTGGCGCAGACAGGCGCGGGCGCGAAAGGTCAATGTGTCAAGGTGGCGCTCAGCCTGATCTGGGCTGATCGCCTTTGCCCGCGCCGATTTCGACAGGCGCAGCACCTTTAATTCAACAAAGGCGATCAGCACCAACATCAAAGCAGGCGCTTGCATCACAGGCATCGCCAAATTGCGAAACAGAAAGGGCGCGATGATAAATGGCGCCAATGTGACCAGATAGCGCAAGGCTTGGATTTCGACGATCATCCGCATCCAATGCCTGCCGCCACGCGGCACAAGCAGAACGCGTCCCAAAAACCGTTTTGGCAAGCTGCTGGTGTCCAGTGCATTCGGGTTGGCGATGGTGTCTTTTGTGACAATCAGCATGATCTCTCCTGCAGGTGATATAGACTTGCAGGGTCACGGGTCAAAATCAAGATTACGGCCACAGATCGCGATTACTGGTCATAGCCCGTCATTTCCAGATAGCCAACGCCGCGGTGACTGCAAGAAATGGTCACGGGCCCTTCCCAATAAGGAACCGAGGTGGCCATCCATGTATCGGGATTTAACGCAGAGACGATCACATCCAAGCCGCGCATAGGCAATTGCACGCGCCATTTTGTCGGCACCTCATGGCTGGCAACGCTGTGGCGATCCAAGCTTTGGGCGACAAACGCACCATCGGGCATTGCCTCGGCGGTGCCATCCGCGTTTATCCAAGTGGCGGCGGTATAATCTTGATCCCCACGCAGCACGAATCCCATCATCTTTTCACCCGTCTCAAATGACAGCGAAAACCAATCCCAGCCCGTTTGATCTTGAGCTAAGGGCTGACTTGACCATTCATGATCCAGCCACGCCTGCCCTGTTACGGCGACCTGACCACTGGGCAAAGTCAGTGTTCCTGCCACATCAAAAAAGGGTTGAGAGTAATAATAACTTGCCTGTCCTGCCCCCGATTTGACAGAATAGCCGCCTTGTCCATGCAAAACCAATGGCCCATTGGCGCGTAAACCCAGATCATAGGCAAAGTTAACCCCAGAGGCCGTCATCCGCAAAGTGCTAAAATCTGGTCCTTGCAAGGCCCAATCGTCGATCCACGCCGCAAAGGGCGCAACCGTGACCCCCGCTTGCCCTATCCCGCCCCGCGCCAAGCGTTCAGCGATGAAATGTGCATCTGGGGTCGTCACGGCGGCATGACCCATCCAAAGCTGAGGCGATTGCCAGCCTTGCCCCTCAACAGGGGCAAGCGCGGATCGAAACAAGGTCCACTGCACCCCATAAGCCGTGCCATCAGGCCCCGTCAAATTGGCCGTCAGATACCACCACTCAATGCGATAACTGGGATGTGCGCCGTGATCAGCAGGAAAGGTCAGCATATTCCCAAGTTGGGGTTGATCAAAGTCACCCGCCGTCATGCCAAGACCCGCAAATCCCTGCGCCATTGCTTGCCACGGCATCCACAACAACAGGCATAAAACCCTAACGTTCATTGCGAAATACCCCCAGCAAGGTGACAGGCGGCATCTTGGACAGACGCCAAGCGGGCCAAAGGGCAGCCAATCCCGCCGCAATCAGCGCCAGACCGCCCAGACGCAGATAATCGATCGGAAAAAGATACATGGGCAAGCGCCAGCCAAAGGCCTCGACATTGACGACAGCGAGTAAGGCCCACGCCAAAGCCAGACCCAGCGGCAATGCCAACGCCCCCGTCAATGCTGCCAAAACCAAAGCGCGCACCAATTCCAACACAGCCAATCGACGTCGCGTCAACCCCAAGGCCCAAACAGGCGCAAGCTGCGGCAATCGCATCGCCGCGAGTGTCAACAGGCTCATCAACATTGCAAAACCAGCTACCGTCAGCGTTAAGATATTCAACGCGCTCGTCACGGCGAATGTACGTTCAAACACCGATAGCGATAGCGATTTAATCGCTGCTTGATCGATCATCGCGGTCTCTGCCACGCCCAAATCATCACGCAACATGGCGCGCAGCGGGGCCACTTGACTGGCATCCAATCGCAACCCAAATCGCAAGGCGGTCACCGTTGGAAACTGACGCTGAAACAGGGATTGCGTTAGAATGACCTGTCCCACAGGGTTTCCATAATCGCCATAAATGCCCAAAACAGGCAGGGTCAGATCGGAGGTGACCGTCACCATGGACCCTAAATCCAGACCCGCGCGGCGAAACAACTGCTCATTGATCAAAACGCCCTGACCACGCGCCAAAATGTCCCATACACCGTCGACTGATTGCAAAAACTGCCAGTTGTCGCGATAAGTCGCATCATCGCGCGCGCCATAGACCGTTGCGGGCAGATCGGCGATCGTCTGATCTGTCGACAAGATCGGCAAGATCACCCGCACCCGATCAGCAACGGTGTCCATAATGGCCTGCGCTTGTGCGTCGTCACTGGCACTTATGTATAATTCTGACGCTAAGCGCTGATCTAAAAATCCTGTGAAGGTCAGTCTAAACGATGACACCATCGTCGAGACCCCTACATTCGCCGACATCGCCAGCATCAGCGCCATCAACGCCAAGGACAGACCAGGCAATTGTTGATAGCTGTCCGCCCAAAACCACTGCACCAGCGGGCGGCGCGCAAAACGCGCACCCAACTGCAGCGCCGCCGCCAAAAGTGGCGGCAGACCCAGTGCCGCGCCGATCAGTAATGCCCCCAGCATCAAAAAACCCAAGATCAGCCCCTGCCCCCAAATCGCCAATGCGCCCGACAACGCCAAAAGACCCGCCGACATAAAAAAAAGACCCTTTCTGTTGCGCGCTATGACCCAAGCCCGCGGTTGCCCACTGGCCAAAAGCGGCATTCGTGCCAAGGACCAAAGCGCGCCGCCCGCAGCCATTGCCGTACCACCCAAGGCCATCGCCATGCCAGAAAACAACCAACTGGGACGCAGTGTCATTGTGCCCGAAACTTCGGCCCCATAAAGACCGCGCAAGGTCGCCGCGACATCACCGATCAGGGCAGCGGCAATGAAATAACCGATGGCCACGCCAATGGCCCCCGCAACCAGCCCAAGCAAGGACAGCTCTATCGCAATTAAGATGATTAATCGGCGCATTGGCGCACCCAAAGCCCGCAGAGTTCGCACCATTTGGCGGCGTTGCTCAAACGCCAAGCCAATCGCACCCTGCACAATAAACAAACCGACCACAAAGGACAGCAACCCAAATGCCGTCAAATTCAAATGAAAGCTATCGGTCAAACGTCCTACATCGTTGCTGGCTGTGGTTTGGGTCATCGTCAGATGGGGTGCGACCACCTGCAAAGGGCGTTGGGTCAAGGGTTGATCCGCAGCCACCAGCAATCGATCTATTTGATCCCGTCGATCCAACAGCTGTTGGGCCAATCCAATATCGGTGACGGCTGTATAGGCGGCGATGTCATTTGCGATAAGGCGCGCGGCCCCTGTTTCAGGCAGTAAAGGCAAAGTTTCCTGTGCGGCAAAGATTTGCCCTGCGCCCGTCAAAAATGCTGCCAAATCAGCGCCATCTTGCCCAAAACTTGCACCAAAACCCCGCGGGGCCGTCAACGGATCAATTCCGATCAGCGTAACATCGCCCAATTTTCCCTCAATTATAGGCGAGACAATCCACCCCGCACGGCGCAGCGCAATATAGGTGCTTTGATCGATCACGCCATTCTGGGCGGTCAGCTGTGCGATGCCGCCCTGATCCAATGAGGCAGCGCCCGCATCATAACTTGCGCGCGCCTCAGCATTGATGGCTTGCACCCCCGTCCAAAGCCCAGTTCCCAAGCCCAATCCTGCCAATAATGTGAATAGTTGCAGTGGGTTGCGCCACCAATGGCGCAAAAGGGCGGACAGAATCACCCATGTCATGTCAATTGACCTGCACGCAAGTTAAGACGCCGCGTCAGTCTGGAAGCCAGCCGTTCAGAATGGGTGACAAGAACCAGCCCCGCGCCGAAATCCGCCACCAGTTCACATAACAGGGCAAAAACCGTGTCGGCAGAGGCCTCATCCAAATTCCCCGTCGGCTCATCCGCCAAAACCAATTGGGGCCGCGCCGCCAACGTCCGCGCGATCGCAACACGCTGTTGCTGACCGCCTGACAGCTGCTCAGGGTACTTTTGCAAATGATCTTGCAAGCCCAAACGGTCAGCTAAAGTGCGGGCCAAATCAGGGTCAAACCGCCCTGCAAGACGCGCTTGAAAATCAATATTTGCGCCAGCGGTCAAAGATGGGATCAGATTGAATTGCTGGAAAATAACCCCGACAACCCCACGCCGCAAGGCCGCGCGCCCACCATCATTCAAGCGCGTCATATCGGTGCCTTGGACCTCGACACTGCCGCTGTCGGCCGTATCAAGCCCACCCATCAAGTGCAGCAATGTGCTTTTGCCAGAACCAGATTCGCCTGTAAGCGCCACCATTTCGCCGCTTTGCACACAAAGTGATACGTCCCAAAGCACCGCCGTTTCGGTCTTGGGATATGATTTGCAGACATGTTCCAATTTCAGCAGCATTCACACCCCCAGAGCGGATTAGATAGGACTGCATCGCATGAAGGAAAGCGTGCCCCAACGCCCGATCATAATTGTCGTGATAAACGCCGACGCATGACAGTCATCGCTAAGAGTGCCACGATGGGATTCGCAAATTACCCTCTCAGCCATCCCAAAATTTTTTTCAAAAATTTTTCGCGCCCCTTCAAAGCCCGGAGGAAGGTCAAGCACAATATTGGCGCGATTTTGTGTGACGCGGGTTTTGTAGGATGCGCTGGACTTTGGCGGCAAAGGTTAGGATGTGTGTCAGCTATCTGCCACGCGGGCCGATCAACAGAGGTCGGCCTATCTGGCTGGAAACTTCGGATTTTGACCAACGCCTCGAACTCGCGGCCAAGTTGGACGGCGCAATCGCGCGGTTTTCAGATGATACGGGATACTCAAAGAACGCCGGCTTTGGTGACGCGCCCCGTGACACCCGACCATGCGCCTTTTTTCAAAGCCAGCCCTAAAATCCGCGCAGGGTTTGTCGGCGGGGGCATTTCGACATCTGCTAATTTCTCGAATCCAAAACGGCCGTAATAGGGCGCATCGCCCACCAAAAGAACGCGCTCCCATCCCAAACGCCGCGCTTCGGCCAAGCTTTCGTTGATCAGCAATCCCCCCAACCCCTCGCCCTGGCGGGTCGGATGAACGGCAATTGGCCCTAGCAGCAAAATATCTGCGCCATTGACCTCGGCGGGCCAATAGCGAATTGCGGCCGCCAATGTGTTATCCGCATCGCGCATCACCAAACACAAGGCCGCGACCGTGGCCACGCCTTCACGCAGACGATAAGACGACAGGGCCGTGCGACCTGGTGCAAAGCACAGATCGTAAAGGGCCTCTACCTCCCACCAATCGTTTTCTGTTTCCTCAGAAAGTTGATACACTGCGCCGCCAAAAATAGAATCATCTGGAAACGCGCATAGCATCGGCCTAAGTCAGGTTCAAACAAAGATGAGGCAACGATGTTTTATGATCCAAATAAGGGCCACGGGCTGCCGCATAATCCGTTCAATGCCCTTGTGGCCCCCCGCCCTATCGGGTGGATTTCGACGCGGGGCAGTCAAGGCGACAATCTGGCCCCCTATTCCTTTTTTAATGCGGTCGCCTATGACCCACCGCAGGTCATTTTTGCAGGAACCCTCAAGGATACTTTGCGAAATGTGCGTGAAACGGGAGTTTTCGCGGTCAATACCGTAAGCCGCGCCCTGTTAGAACAGATGAACCAAACATCGGCACGATTGGCGCATGGGATGGATGAATTCGCCCATGCCGGCGTCGAAAAGGCAGACTGTCAGACTATAAATTGCCCCCGCGTTTTAAACGCGCCTTCGACTTTGGAATGTCGCCTAACTCAAGTCGTTCCGCTTGAGGGCGGTGTGGATTTCATGGCCATCGGCACGGTCGTTGGGGTGCATATCCAGGATGATTGCCTAAAAGATGGTCGTTTTGATCCCGCGCTTTTTGGTCAAATGGCGCGGCTTGGCTATATGGATTACGCCGAAATCCGCGATATCATAACCTTAGAACGCCCCAGTTAGACCACACGGCCCTGATCCAGCCGCACAATTCTGTCCATACGCGCGGCCAATTCCAAATTATGCGTGGCAATTAACGCCGAAAGACCCGTTTCGCGCACCAAAGTCATCAAGGCACCAAAAACTTGATCAGAGGTGGCAGGATCAAGATTGCCTGTAGGCTCATCTGCCAGCAAAAGGCGCGGTCGATTGGCCAGCGCCCGACAAAATGCCACGCGCTGTTGCTCGCCCCCTGAAAGGGCGGCAGGGCGATGATGAGCGCGTCCTGCGACGCCAACGCGGGTCAGTAAATCTGTTGCACGCGCCTCGGCCTCGGCCATAGATGCCCCATTGGCCAATTGCGGAATGACGATGTTCTCTTGGGCAGAAAATTCGGGCAACAGATGGTGGAACTGGTAGATAAAACCAACCTCTGCGCGCCGCGCTTCGGTCCTTGCGCGGTCCGACAGGCCCAGCATATTACGCCCGCCCAAGGCGACTGCACCTTGATCAGGACTGTCCAGAAGCCCCGCAATATGCAGCAAGGTTGATTTTCCTGCACCTGATGGGGCGACCAAAGCCACCACTTCGCCGCGTCCCACCTCTAGGGTGGCGCCGCGCAAAACGGTCACCTCTCCTGTGCCACCACGGTTGTAGGTTTTTTCGATCCCTGCCAGTTCCAGCGCATATTCACTCATAGCGCAGTGCCTCAACAGGGTTCATCCGTGCCGCCCGCCGCGCAGGGAAGATCGTCACAACAAACGACAGCCCCAGTGATAAAACCACCGCCGAGATCACATCGTTGAGCTGCAATTTGGCCGGCAGTGCATAGATCCCACGGATAGACGGATCCCAAACTTCGCCCCCCGTGATCAGATTGACAAAGGCCACAATCTGATCAATGTAAATTGCAAAAAGACAGCCCAAAACCACCCCAAAGATGGTGCCAATCACCCCTGTAAACGCGCCGCACATAAAGAAAATACGCAAGATCGCGCCTTCGGTCAGACCCATCGTGCGCAAAATCCCGATGTCGCGCCCCTTGTTTTTGACCAACATGATCAGACCCGATACGATATTGAGTGTCGAGATCAGGACAAGAATGGTCATGATCACAAACATCACATTATCTTCAATCGTAAGCGCGCGCAGATAACTGCCCGCCGAATCGCGCCATGTCCAAAGCAGCGCCCCATCACCTGTCGCTTGCAACAAAGGCAGCGTGTAATCGTCTATCTGTTCGGGGGCTGCGACCATCACCTCTATTTCATCGGCAAAGCCTTCGCGGTTGAAATAGCGTTGGGCCTCGGCAAAGGGCATATAAATCCGGCTGTTATCAATCGCGACACCACCCGTGGTGAAAATGAACACCACCTCATAGGCGTTCACCCTTGGGCTTGACCCAAAGGCGGTTTTCACTCCCGACGGCGCTATAAGGCGCAAACGATCCCCCACCGTGACGCCCATTTGACGCGCGATCCCAGAGCCGATCGCGATGCCTTGGTTAAACCGCGACAAATCCCCTTCGCTTTCGGTGCCATGCGCCACGCGGGGTAAGGTTGCAATATCTTGGGCGTAAATGCCGTAAATTTCTGCCCCTGATGCCCCTTCGCCGGCAGTGATCATAACCTGACCTTTGATCAAAGGTGCCGCGCGTACCACACCCTCAATCGCCCCCACACGGGCGGCGATTTCGTCGTAATCGGCAAAGCCACGGATGAATTGCCCCGACGGATCACTGCGCGCCGCGGTATAGACGGTCACATGGGCGTTCGCCCCCAGAATGGTGTCAACCAACTCTGCCCGAAACCCTGACCGCACTGCCATCGTCGCGATAAGCGCAAAGACCGCCAAAGTAATCCCAATCAGCGAAATCCATGTCATGATGGATACCCCACCCTCTGCGCGTTTTGCGCGTAGATATCGCCATGCGATCATCGTTTCAAATCGTGAAAATGGTCGCGTTTGGGGCACGGTCTGCTCTTTCATTTTTGGGCAAATTGCACCCAATGCGGCATTGGGTCAAGCAATCAAAGGCTTAATCGGCAAGGTTAAGTCGATGCTGACAGGAAAGTGATCCGAGGCTGTCAAAAGCGCTTGCGCCAAATCTGGTGTCGCAAGAATGGCGGGATCGGTTAAAGGATGCCAAATCCGCCATCTGGGCTGCGCGCGTTTTATATCGGCCGAAACAAGGATGAAATCCAGCATCGCTTCAAAATAAGTTTGTCGATCTTGCAACCAAAACCGAGACGAGGCAGGGACCACGGGCTGTGCACTTTGGATCGCATGGGGGTCAAACAGCATATGATTTATGCGCGCACCCTGCCCCAAAATCACCTCTACTCCCGAATAGCCAAATGCTTGTTCATATTCATCCAAACCGGGGCCATCATTCAAATCCCCCATCACCATCACATGACGACCGTGGGACAAAAGTTGGTCAACGCGGGCGCGGACCCAAAAACATTCTGCCAATTGCTGACGCCTATTCTGAATGGAAAGGCGGATGTAGTCCGCATGATCAGGTGACACACGCACGGATTTCGATTTTGCGTGCAAGCCAATCAAGGAAAGGTCGGTTCCATCCGATGTCCTGACCGTTAATTCTAGAGGCGGCTTTGAAAAACGGATGACCTCTGGCGCGGCTTTGGCACCATAGGACAATTCATAATCAAATCGAGGTGCCGGAGAGTGCGGATCATGCGCCCCTAAGGGCGTATGTTGGGCAGACAGACAGTTTGGATCATACAAAAAGGCGATTTCCTGCTTGGTTTCTGAAGTAAATCCAGTCACCGCCCGCCGCGCCCGCAACGAAAAATGCCGCGCAAAGTTTTCCAATGCGACGACAGAGGAGCGGTGTTCGCTGCTGTCTGGCGCCTCTATCACCATAAGACCATCCGCATCCAAGGCCTGAAAAACACGCCCAATCGCTGCGAATTGTTCTGCTTTGGTTACTTCATATCGGGCCGAGTCTGAGTTGTTGTTCACAAAGCCGCCATGTTTATCAAATAATTTGGTAAACCATTCAACATTATAGGTCGCCAAGCGTAAAGTTTTGTCCCGAGAAAGGGTCATCCCGATGATCTTTGTGATTGGATATCATCCCAAGCAGAATTGATCGCAATCAGACGTTTGGCGGCCAATTGAATAGCCTCGGGCGGGACGCCGCGCGCAATCATCACATCGGGATGACAGTCTTTGACCGCTTTGCGCCATGCGGATTTTATCTCGTCCAAAGTGGACAGCTCCGTTACGCCCAAGACATCATAGGGATCGCGCACCGCACCATCTACAAACCGCGCCCGAACCAGCCGAAAACAACGCGCATCAACGCCAAAGATAGTCGCCACTTCGGCCAAAAAGGCATCTTCGCGCGGATGATAATCCCCATCAGCCATCGCGATTTGAAACAAACCCTCTAGGATATCAATCAGCAAATGTTGATCATTTGCCCGCAAGATTTTGCCCTCACGATTGAATAAATGTGCGATTTTTCGTGCATAGGCGTCATAACCTGCGACATCATTGCGGGCCAAATTATATATTTTCGCAGCATTTGCTTCTTCGGCGGGGGGGATCACAAAGACGTTGCGAAAGGCTGATACTTCGTCGCGGGTGACCAACCCATCGGCCTTTGCCAGTTTTGCCCCAATGCCAATGATGGCGATTGTAAAACCGACTGATCGTTCAGGGATCGGGTCTGCCCGCAAACGATCAAAGATCGCTGCCAACCCTTCGTTCGATGTAAGGGCAGCCAAAGCGGCAGAAATGCGGGACCAAATCGACATAGGGTTACGTTAGCCTTTGGAAATAGGTTTGTCAGGGCAGGAATTTCTGCATCACGATAAGATCATGATATCTATTAAATTTATATCCAACTTTTGGAATAATTGCCACCGTTTCATAGCCGATTCGGGCGTGGAAATCACGCCCCGCCTTATTTTCACCCGTCACCCCAGCAATCATCTGATGCACGGATTTAGCAGCTGCATCTGCTTCTAGACGGCACATCAAGGCCCGCCCAACCCCCTTACCCTGTGCCTTAGGCGACAAGATGATCGTATGTTCCATAGAGCCTGCATATCCAATGCCTTGGCGAAACTGCGCGTAGGTGACAAAACCAGCGAGATCACTGTCTAACTCTGCCACCCAAAACCCATAACTGATCTGTCGTTCTGCAATCAATGCCGCGACATCGCCAACGGTTTTTTCAATAGAATTAAATGTCACAATGCTGTCTTTGATCCAAGGATTCCAAATTTTCTGGATCTCTTCGGCATCCGAGCGGGTGGCGGGCCTAATCTTCAGGCGCATCCCAGTCCCCGATTTTGGTTTTCGCCCCCATGGCATTCGCCAAGGCACCCAGTCGCGACATCGCAACCTCGCCCAAAAGCCCGTGCCCTTCGCGGTTCAAATCCAATTGTAAAGACTGCTGAGCACTATCCCACGTCAATTGGCAGACGCGGTTGGGATCGCTGACCGCAAAC
>CAWUUC010000247.1:0-3525 GCA_963924905.1 uncultured Paracoccaceae bacterium | reverse complement strand
AGATGGTTCAGGGCTGACTTCTGTCTGACGGACATGATCAGGGCGCAAGGGCAACCTTGCGCCTTTTTTTATGAAAACAAGGGCTTGTCTTGCAGTCTGCACAGTCGCGGCTATATCTACATATTACATAATAATGATTATCGGA
The DNA here is from genome assembly GCA_963924905.1 of uncultured Paracoccaceae bacterium. Lineage (GTDB taxonomy): Bacteria > Pseudomonadota > Alphaproteobacteria > Rhodobacterales > Rhodobacteraceae > Cypionkella. The sequence goes on along the minus strand of CAWUUC010000247.1, from coordinate 3,380 downwards.
TAAAATGATATCGTGATCATGATCCTATCTTCTGACTGATTTGGGTGAAATATCTGGTGCAGCAACGCCCCTTGGCCCCCGCCACGATATATGCTAAAAAACAGTGTTCTCAGGGCGGGGTGTAATTCCCCACCGGCGGTATAGCCCGCGAGCGCCTTGTGGTCTTGACCACTTGGGTCAGCAGATCCGGTGTAACTCCGGGGCCGACGGTATAGTCCGGATGAAAGAGAACCATAGCCAGCCTGCCCGCATTTTGGGTTTAGGTTGTTTGTGGCGCTTGCTCTGGGACCTGTCGCAACTTTGCAAAGGTTCCAAAATGACGACCAAAATGAAAACTCCCCGCATTGCGCTGATCAAGGCGCGTTGGCACGCCGATATCGTGGATCGCGCGCATGACGGATTTGTGGCCGAGGCCGCAAAATTGATGCCTGACGCTGTGATCACCGCCTATGAAGTGCCAGGCGCGTTTGAGATGCCGCTTTTGGCGCGTAAACTTGGCGAAACGGGCCAATATGACGCGATTGTCGCGGTGGCTTTGGTGGTCGATGGCGGTATCTATCGCCATGATTTCGTGGCCAGCGCCGTCGTAGACGGATTGATGACCGCACAAATGGCCACGGGCGTGCCTGTGTTTTCGGTGTCTTTGACGCCGCATAATTTCCAGCCCGTGGATGCCTTGATCCAATTCTATCAGGATCATTTCGTCAAAAAAGGCGCCGAGGCTGCCCATGCGGTCAAGCAAGTTTTAGATTTAAATCATCAGCTTGCACAAATTTCTTAATAGTTTTGGTTCGGGCTAAATTCGGCCCGAACCGCCCAATTTATGGCCGAACTTTTCCGCCTTAGTATCCAAATATGCGCGGTTAAAGCGATTGGGTGCGATAATCAACGGCACCACGCCAAGCACATTGATGCCATGATAGCCAAGGGCCGTTGCCTTATCTGGATTGTTGCTAAGCAATCTGATGTTCGTATGGCCCAAAGCGCGCAGCATTTGCGCGGCTTGGGCGTAATCGCGTGCATCTTCGGGCAGACCAAGGGCTGTGTTGGCCTCGGCGGTGTCCATACCCTGATCTTGCAGGGCATAGGCGCGCATTTTATTGGCCAGACCGATCCCGCGCCCCTCATGCCCGCGCAAATAGATTAAAATTCCACCCGCGGCCAAAAGGCGCAAGCTTTCTTGCAATTGCGGGCCACAATCACACCGCATGGACCCAAAGGCGTCGCCCGTCAAACATTCAGAATGGACACGCACCAAGGGCGTGTCCCCTGTGCCATGCCCCACCAGCGCCATTTGTTCCGCCCCATCATGGCGGCTGACAAAGGCATGGGCGCGAAATGCGTGTTCGGAATAGATCGTGGGCAGATCAGCCACCGCGACCAGATCAAGACCGATCTGACTTTTCATCTTATAGGCGTCAATATCGGCAAAACTGACCAAGGCAGGCACAGCCCCCCCCTTTTGCACAAGTGCCTGCACCCCTGCCAAAGCCAGCAAATCCAACATCTGCCCAAAAGGGGCATCCGCCCCCTGCCCTATGGTCCAATCTTGACCGAAATTGTCCGTGATCACAATGGGTTGGCGGTGGCGCAAGGCCTCGCAAGCAAGGGCTATGGTTTGCATAGGCGCTCTACATATTTGGCAAAAACGTCTGATTCAACATTGATCAGATCGCCAATTTTGCGGGTTTTCAGATTGGTATGGGCCCAAGTATGGGGAATGATGGTCAGGCCGACCGTGCAATCGCCTGAGGGCAAGTCCTGCAATGTATTCAGCGTCAAACTGATCCCATCCAGCGCGATAGACCCCTTTTCGACCGCATAACGTGCAAGATTTGCTGGCAAAGTTAGGGCGATCTTATAGGCACCAGCCTCGGGCGTGATGCTGTCTAATGTGGCCAGACCGTCCACATGACCTTGGACCATATGGCCAGATAGGCGCGTGGACAAAGAGACAGCGCGTTCCAAATTGACCAAACCGCCCGATGTCAAATCGCCAAAATTGGTGCGCGATAGGGTTTCGGGACTGGCATAAAACAGGGCCGATCCCGCGGCATCATATTCCACGACAGTCAGACAAACACCGTTGATCGCAACACTTTCGCCCATGGTCAGATCGCCAAAGCCTGTGGCCACGCGCAACATCAACTTGCCATCGGTGAAATCGGCGGCGCTGATTTGGCCCAGACTTTCAATTATTCCTGAGAACATCTGCAGTTAATCCCCTGATATATTGTAAGAAATTGTGATGTCATCGCCAAATTGGCTGTGGCGGATCAAAACCCATTCATCCCACAGACCCGCTGCGCGCAGGCTGTCCAAAATACTTGGACCCGCCTCTACCAACACCTCATTACAGCCCATTTGGGCTAAATCGGTCAAAGCAGTGCCCAAATCGGTCACGATCATCGGGCGCAAGCCACGGCTATGGGCGGCGGTCAGATATTCATTTGGCGTGCGCCCACGGCGGTCCAAAATCGCCAAGATGCGGGATTTCCCTGCAAAGTCGGGAACATGGCGCACGTTAAAGGATGGATTATCGGCTAAGATCGTGCCTGACCCTGTTAGGATGGCATCTGATCGGCGCCGCAATTCATGGGCCAGTTGCAACGCCTTTGGCCCTGTGAATGTCTTTTGCCCCTTTGGCGGGATCATACTGCCCTGCCCGTCCAGCGCCTGTTTGACGGTGACAAAGGGGCGGTGTTTGGTGATGCGGCTGACAAAGGGGGCGATGACGCGCTTTGCATCCGTCAAAAGTGCCGCGCGGTTGGGGTGATCTAATGCAGCCAAGGCCCGCACATCCAACCCCGCCACTGCCAAATGCGCCGCGCCGCCTGCGGCTTGGGCGCTGGGATCGGGCAAGGCATACCAAACCGCCGTGGCAGAGGTTGCCAAAATTGCATGGCTGCATGGTCCTGTGCGCCCCGTATGATTGCAAGGTTCCAGTGTCACAACCACCGTATGAATGCGGTCGGCGACGCCAAGGGATTGGGCCTGCGCGATAGCGCGCACCTCGGCATGGGGCAGACCTATATGGGCGGCAGATGCCAAAACCACCCCCGCCTGATCCAGTAAAACGCAGCCCACCGACGGATTGGGTGCGGTATTGCCCATCTGATCGCGTGCCAAATCAAAGGCCGCAGAAAATGCCGCTGCAATCGCGTCTTGGGATATGTTTTGCGTCACGACAGTCAATTTGCGCCCCATATTTCACGTTATCGGGGGCGACAAATCAAAAGGCGCCCCCCAATGGAATGGAAGGCGTTCTGATCTGCTCTCTTTCATCCGGACTATACCGTCGGCCCCGGAATTACACCGGATCTGCTGACCCAACTGGTTTTGACACCACTTGGCGCTCGCGGGCTATACCGCCGGTGGGG
>CAWUUC010000246.1:0-3941 GCA_963924905.1 uncultured Paracoccaceae bacterium | reverse complement strand
GATGCGATCGGCCTCACGCGGGGCGGTTACATTGCGCTCGAGCGACCCCAAAGACCCGCCAAAGATCCAATTCAATTATATGTCCCAAGACAGTGATTGGCGCGATTTCCGCAAGGCGATCCGTCTGACGCGTGAGATTTTTGATCAACCTGCCATGCGTGCCCATGTCAAACTGGAATTGCAGCCAGGGGCAGATCTGCAAAGCGATGCACAGATTGATGCATTTTTGCGCGACCATGCTGAAAGCGCCTATCATCCATGTGGGACCGCGCGCATGGGGCGGGCAGATGACCCGTCGGCCGTGGTGGATCCCGATTGCCGTGTGATCGGGGTGGAAGGTCTGCGGGTGGTGGACAGCAGTATTTTCCCGCAAGTGACCAACGGGAATTTGAACGGACCCTCTATTATGGTGGGTGAAAAAGCGGCTGATCATATTTTGGGGCAACGTCTGGCCAAATCCAATTTGCAGCCTGTAATGGCCCAAAACTGGCGCGAGGCGCAGCGATAGAACAGGGGGGCTTGCCCCCCTGACCCCCCAGGATATTTGGCCAACGGGGAAGGTGATCTAGGTTAGGATTGGCGCGAAGGATGTGCGGTATCTAAAAGACAGATCAAACGGGGGCCAGATATGTCATTTGCGCTGCACGCCTTGGCCGCGGATTTTCAAGATCATAGCGCTGAAATCCTTGCAAAAGTGCAAGTAGATGGGGATTTTGCGGATTTGGTCGCACAATACCTTGACATCAACGCCAAAGTTTACCGCGCTGAGGCCGAGTTTGATTTGATGACGGCTGAGGTGCGGGATCATTTGTCTCACGCGCGTGCTGCGCTGCGGGGGCATATTGGGCGGCATCTGAATCATCTGCAATCTCATAAGGCAGGATGCCCCGTCGATCAGGATCCACAGTAAGGCGACGTTCGAGCGGTGGAATTGATCGTTGATGGCAATCATGGCGTTCGCAGATGCGACAAGAAATCCCGATAGGGTCAAATCGGCCCTTTAAGTCAAGCCCATCTGAGTAAACCAACGCACTGGCATGGGTGATTTCGCAGCCCAGTCCGATCGCATAGCGGCGCACGGGCGCCAGAAATGCGCCACCCGGCTTGGAAACATCGCGCGCCAAACACAGATAGCGCACCCCATCGGGCGTTTCGGCCAATTGCCGCAAGAAATGACCTGGCGTTTCAAAAGCGCGGTGCACGTTCCACAACGGGCAGGCACCCCCAAATCTGGCAAATTGCAAGCGTGTGGCTGAGTGGCGTTTGGTGATCGTGCCGGCCTGATCGACGCGGACAAAGAAAAATGGGATGCCTTTAGCGCCCGGGCGTTGCAGGGTCGACAAACGATGCGCGACCTGTTCGATCGAGGCCCCAAAAAGATCTGCGAGGCGCTCTAAGTCATGGCGTGTTTCAATGGCTGCGGCCAAAAATGCGCGATAGGGCATCAAAGCCGCGCCTGCAAAATAATTGGCCATGCCAATTTTGGCGATATCGCGCGCTTGGGGCGTTTGAAAGCGCGCAAGATCTAACATTGCCTCGAGCAAATCATTTTGGGTTTGCAGCGCCACTTGGTAAAGCGCCTGAAAACGCTGGGTTGGGGCGCTGGCGCGTGCAGACAAGGACAGGCGGCGCTGGTCTGGGTCAAACTGGCGCATCGGTCCTTTATCGGCAAAGGTTGTGCTGATGCCGCGTTTGGACAGCGCCTCGGTCGCGGTGACAAGCGGGTCTTGGCCCGTGGGAGCAGAGGCGGCGAAATGTTCTGCCGCGCGGTCAACTGCATCGACATAATTGTCGCAAAAATGAAAGAAATCACGAACTTCGTCCCAAGGTGAGGCACGGCTCGTTGTGTCATCGCGCCCCAATGCCTCGTCAAGAGAGGCGAGGCGCTCATTGCTTTGGCGATAGGCGTGGTGCAGATCTAAAAAGGCGCGTGCGAAAGCGGGGGCATTTGAAGCGGCGAGACGTAAATCAGCCAAGGGTGGGGCAGATTTGGCGAAAATGGGATCCGCTAGGGCTTCGCGCATATTGGATACGAGGCGCTCTCCTTCGCCCGCGTTCAGTTCGGTGACATCAAGCCCAAATTCTTGTGCCAGTCCCAAAAGAACCGCTGCAGAAACGGGGCGGTGATTGTTTTCCATTTGATTGAGATAGGGCAGCGAAACCCCTAGTTTTTCGGCAAAGCTTCGCTGTGTGAGGTGCAGGCGACCACGCAACTCGCGCAGTTTCGCCCCTGCATAAAGTTTTTGAACTGCCATAGCGCCCTCTGGTTTGCAAAACTATAGGGCGGCTTTGCAAACTCGTCAAGCGCGGCGCGACATCACCAGCGAGATGCAAAGAACGGCGGCGAGGGCGGAGCTGAGCATCAAAAGCACCAAAGGCAGTTCTGTGGCCCCCGGTGGTAAAATCACACCCGCAAGCGCAGCAAGCCCAGCGCCACCGCCGACCATGATGGCACCGCCAAGGCCTGATGCAGTCCCTGCCAAATCGGGGCGCACCGACAAGACGCCTGCATTGGCGGAAGGTAAGCCGATGCCGTTTCCGATGCCCATAAAAATACTAAGTCCGAAAAAGGTCAGCGCCCCTGCACTGTGCAACACGCTGAGCACCGTCAAAACGCCAAGCCCGCTTGCGGTCACAACTGCGCCTAGTAGCACCATTTTATTCATCCCAATTCGCACCGAATAGCGGCCCGCGATAAAGTTTCCGCCTGCATAGCCCAAGGCTGTGATCGCAAAAAGAACACCAACCTGAGACGAGCTAAGCCCATAAACCTCTGCGCCAACATAAGGGGCGCCGCCTAAAAAGGCGAAAAAACAGCCCGACATAAAAGCGGCCGACCCAGCATAGCCCCAAAATCGTACCGAGGTCAAAAGCACAGGGTATAGACGCAACTGATCCGCGAAGCTGATGGTTGTGGGCTGGGATGTTTCGCCCAAATCTGCCCAGACGAGCATAAAAATGGCCGCGCCGAATATCAACAAAAAGGCAAAATTTGCGTGCCAGCCGTAAAGCTGATCTAAAAATCCACCGATCACGGGGCCGATCATAGGCACCAAAGACATACCCATGGTGACATAGCCAATCATCGAGGCGGCTTGATCATCAGGCACCATGTCGCGCACAACGGCACGGCTTAGCGCCATCCCCACGGCAATCACCGCCTGCATCATTCGAAAAACCAAGAACACGGTGGCATTCGGGGCCAAAAGCGTGCCAATCGTGGCCAACAAAAATAGGCCCACAGCCCAGAGTATAACAAGGCGGCGCCCATAACGATCAGAGATCGGGCCAATCGCAACCTGCAACACGGCCGAAAGCCCAAGATAAAGCGCCACAGATTGCTGCATCACGCCATATTGCACCCCGAAGTAATCCGCCATGCCTGGCAATGATGGCAGAAAAATATTCATCGCCAGTGCCGACAACCCGGCCAGCAGGGTCAGGGTGACAATCTTGGGCGGGGTGGTGCGGTTTAGGAAAATGGAGGCTTTCATGGCACTGGCCTAAAATGCGGCCATGTGATTGTCGAGAGGGTAGATAGGTATTTGGGTCAATGTGAAAGAAAATTCGCAATTATTCAATTTGCAATGCTTGTGTCGAATATAATATGCAAATTTACTCAATTCCGCTTTTCCCTTGGTTTGAAGGGCTATAGAGTGGGGGGATGTCTTGGGAGGGCGCGGCGTGAAAGATATCCTAGAGCAACTAGAGGCGCGGCGCGCCGTTGCGCGGTTGGGCGGTGGTCAGCGTCGCATTGATGCACAGCATGCCAAGGGCAAGTTGACCGCGCGTGAACGCATTGAGCTGTTGATGGACGAGGGCAGTTTCGAAGAGTTTGATATGTTCGTCGCCCATCGCTGTGTTGATTTCGGCATGGAGGCGGATCGGCCCGCAGGTGATGGTGTTGTGACGGGTTGGGGGACGATCAACGGGCGGATGGT
>CAWUUC010000245.1:0-4241 GCA_963924905.1 uncultured Paracoccaceae bacterium | reverse complement strand
CAATCTGAAGGATTGAATGGTAGCTGCCATCAGGTTTTCTAAAGCAATGAAATTTGAAATCATTCGGCGGTTCCCCCAATGGATCGCCTAAATACTCTTCAAAAATTGCACAGTTGTAGTGATAAGCTGCACCTTGCGCGTTCTGCTTTTGGTGTAGGTCCGTATTGAACCGATTGCAGATCGCCTCTCTGTCGCACTTCGTCTTATCTTTTACTATTTCATTAAGCCCCGAGCCATAAGCGGACTTGATAACAAACTGATTTGGCAGTGCGTCAAAATCCGCTGGAGTAAGGTGTGAAGTAATTCGATAGCGAAGAGCTATATGCAAATCATTAACCTGGCATCCAGAAACAAAATCCGGCGCGAACAGTTTATTTGCGTAGAAATGATAGAAAGGATCACGGTCTAACATTATGCGCCGCAACAACTTTTCCGAGAAACGCTTTGGTGTTTCAATGTTGGGTGTATAGCCATGCTTGGCTTTGAATTTATCGAGACAACTAATGTACAAAGCCATATGGTATTTTGGTCCTACATTGCACAAGTTGCATTCGGTTTGAACTCAGTGTCGTGCAATAACAAGATTTTATCAAGTGGCTCGGGGGTGATCTCAGATTCCCCCATTTGTTGGGCAGCATCGGGCATAGGTTAGGCTAATCTGTGCACTTGCTGATTAGGTTTGATCCTGTGACGCGTTCGCGCCACCCCTAGCGCCCGTTTCGGCCACCTGACGCTCAAAGGCTAAAGGGCTTTTCCTTTCCAATGCTGAATGTCTATGGCGCGGGTGATAGAAGCCATTGATGTATCGGAAGATGGTGGTCTTAGCCTGTTGGCCTATTTCCTGTCGGTGAGCAGATCAGATCTGCCTTAATGGTCTTGAAGTAGCTCTTGACGGTTGCCTTGTCCAAGCAATTGCCCTTGACGCGCATCGATGGCGTTAGGCCGCGCTCGCGTAGGACCTTCTGGTCGTCATGCGAACACTATTGGCGACCCGTTGCCCAGAAACGGTTTGCTTGCTAACTGCGAGAAGGGCGCCCGCCGTGAAAGATGCATCCCAGATGCGCATGGGAATGGCCATCCTCAGCCCCCGCAGCAAGAGCCTGCTTTGGCATGCTCATCGCGAATGGATCGTGGATGCTCCATTTTTGCCCTGACATAAGTTTGGTACAGAGCCTGGCAGGCCGTGAACGCGTGTGGATCGCATGGCTTGCACGAACATCTAGATATGGCATAAAAGGTGTCTAATCTCCTGCAGGGGATTAACCAAGCAATCACAATGGGGCCTTTGTCCCCTAAGGGTATGGCAATGCAAAGGCGGTTCGTAGATTGGGGCAGACTTTGGGCGCTATGTGGTGCCCTGTTCCTATGTGCCGCGCCGGTGATTGAGGCCGTCAAGCATGGTCCAGGTGCATTGGCGGCCGAGGCTGATCATCGCGTCGTTCATCTAGAACAGGGTCATAGCCATGACATTCCCAGTGGCCATCATGATTCCGACGACCATGATCATGTCAGCGTTGCCCTTGTTGGCCCAATCAGTTCTGACCTTCACGCGCCACCAACGCGCAGTCTTCGGCCATGCTGGATGGCGGCAGACGGCACTATCCGAGAAGGCCCGCGACGGCCACCGCGTCTGATGATGACCTAAGCCGGCGCCCGCATCAGTGGGCGATCAGACAGTTTCATCATTTAGGATATAAACAACATGACACCCAACCTTGGGGCGCCTTGGCGCTCTTTTGTGCTATGGTCAGCCTTTGCTGCGCTCTGCACCCTTATTTTATCCCTACTGCTTGTCGATCCGGTCTTTGCTCATGCTGTCACCGAAGGCGACGCAGGCTATGTCCAAGAGGTGACGGGCTTGCGTCCAATTGCCTTTATCTACCTTGGCGCAAAACATATGATGACGGGCTATGACCATCTTTTGTTCCTCGCGGGAGTCATCTTTTTTCTTTACCGTGCCAAAGACATCGCGACCTATGTTAGCATCTTTGCTATCGGCCACTCTGTCACAATGATTGCTGGCGTCTGGTGGTCTATTGGCATCAACGCCTATGTCATCGATGCAATCATCGCGTTTTCTGTGGTTTACAAGGCACTCGATAACCTTGGCGCTTTTCGATTGTGGTTTGCGGTGCAGCCCAACACCAAGGTCGCAACGCTGGTCTTTGGCTTGCTGCACGGCTTTGGCTTGGCGACCAAGATACAAGACTATGACATCTCGTCTGATGGCCTTCTGGGCAATCTTATTGCCTTCAATGTCGGTGTGGAACTGGGCCAATTGATGGCGCTGGGGCTGATTTTGTTGGCGATGACGCAGTGGCGGGCGCGACCTGCCTTTGCGCGGCAAGCCTATGCCGCAAATGTTCTGATGATGGTGGCTGGCTTTGCCCTGATGGGGCTGCAGATCACCGGCTATTTTGTTGCCTGAAAGGAGGGCTGATCCATGACCAATCGATTTGACGCCGCTAATTCTTTGCTGCGGGCGGACCCTCGGCCTTTGGCCTCGGCTTTACCCGTTCAGTCCACGCAAGCCACCGCAGGTGGGCTGATCCGTTCCACGCTGATTGCTGCGGCATCGGCGGGCGCAATCCTTGTTCTGTTTTGGCTACCCGCCGAATATGGGATTGACCCGACCGGCGTCGGTGGACTGACGGGCCTGACCGCAATGGGCGAGATCAAACAGCAACTCTCCGGAGAGGCAGAGGCGGATGCGCTGGCCGTCACGCCGCAGCAGTCTTTTGCGCCTGAAATTATCGCCCGCCTTGACAAGATCGACGCACAGCTTGCCGCCATTTCGGCGGTGATTGGCACACCGCCAATCCAGAATGCCGCTGATGCGTCGATTATAGCGGCCCCTGTTGTTGATGCCGCAACACCCGAATGGCGCGACGAGGTCATCTATACCTTGAACCCAGGCGAAGGGATCGAAGTGAAGCTTGCCATGGATGCAGGCCAAATTGCGCGCTTCTTTTGGACTGCAAACGGCAGTGTGGTAAATTTTGACCTGCATGGCGATGGCGGCGGGCAGAATATCAGCTATGAACAGGGCCGTGCTGTGTCCGAACAGGCGGGTGAGTTGACCGCAGCCTTTACTGGCAACCATGGCTGGTTCTGGCGCAACCGCACAGACACAGCCGTGACTGTAACGTTGCGGACTGGCGGAGACTATGGCGCCCTAAAGGCACCGTGATCGCTTGGGTACGGCAGGCTATTAAGCCTGCCGTACCCAAGGCCGTTGGTGGATGAAAAAGATATTGTGTTTTGTGATCACGAGACGCGCGACGGCCTGAACAGGGGGTAAGTTTTGATCTGTGATCGCAATTCGCACGGCAGAAGGTGGGGCAATATCGGGCATCTTTTATCCAAAACGATCAAAAGATTGGCATTTGACATAGCAACCAAACTTTGCCATTCGATGAGCACATCAATAGTTTTCGTAAACCGCGCGGATTGGTTCAAAGTTTGCTTCAAAGGCCAAATATAGAATAGCTAAGGAAAGAAAAACGCGAAATGCAATCCAGTTGAGCATTTGGCCTAATTCCAAAAGACGGGCGGTAACAGATGGGCGTTGCATTTTCATCAAAAACATCCTTTCGGATTTTTGCATTGTGCTGCAATTTGATCGAGTAGCCACGGTAAAAATATAGCGCGGCCATCGGCGTTTAAATGATTTCCATCCCGTTTTCCTGATTTAGATAGTTTTTGGTGCATTTCAGGGTCAAGGACAATGAGGTCAGCATCCGTCTGTTCTTTGAATCTTGATGCAAGCTTCGGATCAGGCAAAAACTCACCAGTTCCAGTCATCAAGATAAAGAATAACTCAGTTCCATGCATATCGGCTAATCTTTTTGATGCCTTTGCCCAAAATATGACGGCCTGCTCTTCTTTTGACTCTAGGTTCCATTCTAAAAATTGCCCCGTTTTTTGATCATACTTTTGGGCAGCGTCGGCCAAGGCAATCAGATCGAGGCGGTAATCCAGCGGTGCACAATCTTGGGAAGCGCTCTTTGGAGCGGGTTCAAGGGCGATGTTCCAGACTTTCATATGCGCCTTGATGCTTGTCCAAAGATCAGTGAACACGGCGAACGGTGCTTCGTGCCCTGATGCTTGCCATGCTTTTGGCAGATCTGACAGTTTAGCGATGTTTGGAAAATCCGATGACAACCGACCAAAGGAATTTCCACGTGGTTCAATCATGACAAGGGCTGTCTTGACAGGTCTATGATCCAGCAAATCACGTA
>CAWUUC010000244.1:0-7803 GCA_963924905.1 uncultured Paracoccaceae bacterium | reverse complement strand
GACAATGCTAGCACGAGCAAAGCGTTTCTGCCTACCCCTGAACGGGGGGGGCTGATGTGGCCGTTTTGTGCAAAATACTGGCCAGAAAAAACGGCATATTTTTTAGATATCCGTCCTAATCGATTGCAAGATCGCGCTTGTCGGCTCGCCCATTCTTGCGCGGTTCGCCATTGGACCGTTAGAAATCGCGCGTCAAACCAAAGGATATATAGCGATTATCAAAAACCGCTAAGGGCAGATTTGAACGGTTGTTTTCAATCCCCAAAGCCAGTGTCGGGGCAAAGGATTCGAACCGAAAGTTGCGATGATAAAGGTTCACTTCCAAAGATGTCATTTCATCATGGCGTACGATGCCAAAGATGGGATCGGCGCCCTTGCGGCGATCTATCTGATGGGTAAAACGCAGCGATGTCATGAAGCCGCCGTCCCATGCATAAAGACCAGACACCGAAATGGCGGCCCGATTGCCAACCAAATTAGAAAAAGATCCCCGTGTGCTTTCAAGAAAACCTGACAGTCCGATCCGTGCATTGCCATCTATTGCGTGCGAAAAACCCGCTGTGACGAGGTGGCGTTGGCTGTCGGGCAGCGCGGCGCGATAGCTTGTGTTACTGATATCCCAACCCAAATCAAGTCGGCCCTGCGGACCAATCAATCTGCTGTAATCTGCCCATAATCCCGTTGCAGAGGAATAAGGCGTTGCGGCCAACCAACGACGTCCAAAATACAGCCCACCTGAATAATTGCTGCCGTCATTGGCCGCATAAGATAATCCAGCCCTAACTGTCCCTTGATCGTCGCGTAAAGACCGATCTTCGTTGAAACGCACATTTGTCTGAACAGCAAAGCTGGCCTTTATACGATCTGTCAATCGGGGACTAAAGCCTAAACCCGAGGTCAGCAAAACACTGGTGCCAGGTTTGGCGCGTGAATCGGCATTTAATTGAAACTCAAGGCCGCCTATGTTGACCGTCTCGGCCTCGGTCTTGCGGGCTGCATTGGATTCAGGTTTGAAGGCGATGCTAAAGGTACCTGACCAAACACTGCGTGCCGCAATATCGGCCAAAAATCGTTCGACCAATGCCCGTTCGTTTGGGGTCAGATTGGCCCCCCGCACTTGTTCTAGATGCCATTTGGCGCGAAAATTCTTGCCAAGTCGATAGAGGGCCAGCGCCAGTTCGAACCGATATTCTTTGTTGTTTGGATTGGCTGAAACAAGCCGTTCTAGTAAAGGCAACGCTGCCTCGGTTTGGCCTGTTTGGGCGAATTCGATCGCCTGCGCCCATTCATTCGCATTTGCCATTTGGGGCCTGATCAAAACCAGACCAAGCCCCAATAGCAAAAGGTAAATCGTCTGACGCATCCAAATTACTGCTTGTCAGCGTAAATTGAACCAGAGGTTGCAATCGTCGTTCCCCCACCCGCAGGTGTGATCGTTGTTTGATGTCCGCCCGATATTTTTGCGCCACCTGCCTCTTTCAGATTTACGCCTAAAATCATGCGCGCATTTCCAGACAGTGTCGTGGTAGGGTCAGTCAAATCACCACGGAACGTTGCGTTAAAACCGGTCAAGGTTCCAGCGCCTGTTACTGTCGAGGTTACAAAATTGGGGTCGCCCGCCACTGCATTTGCGGTGCTGAGCGTTCCTGCAATGGCCGTGTCAACCCCGTTCACCTTGCCTGCAAAATTGCCGATTGTGCCTGTGACGGGGTTCGTCACACCTGCACCAAAATTCACACTCATATTGGCGTCACCGTAGACAGCCTCAGTCGCATCGACCAAGGTCAAAAGAGATACTTTTCCGACATAGCTTGCGGTGCCCGTCACAGGTTGTGTTGTCGGGACTGCAAAAATATAATCTAGATTGTTTGCGTCAAAGTCCGCTGCACTGATGGGGGTGCCTCCATTTGAGCCGCCACCCCCACCTGTTGGAGGTGGGGTAACCGTAGGGGTGGTTCCGCCCCCAATGCAGCCTGAAAGGGCGGTGATCAAACCAAAAGCAAGATATGAAAAATGAAAAGATTTTGAATGCATGTTGTATAACCCATTTGTAAAATTAACTTCTGGGAAACTTTATGGGCCGATGTTCATATTACGTCTCCCCCCCGTTCAGGGGCGTCATATGCGATTCGCGGCATGGACGAAATTATCGCAGGGTGTGCACGCTAATTAATTGTTATTCATGCATTTTTCACCCCATTCAAAGCGAATGAGGTGAATTTGAAAGTGACTTTTGAACCAGATCCCAGCGCTAAAATCCATGGCGCTGGTGTGATCTGTTTTTCGGTTTTATCGGACGCGATAAGACCGAACTAGACCTATCACTGCAATGACAATGAAGCGCATGGTCTAAAATGCTTTATGTCCCTGCAGCGCTGTCATCTATGTGGCTGGGCAACCCTTTTCAGCAGCGACCGCTCTTGCATCTTTGATATAGGCTTGGGTTGATGGGATCGCCAATGGATTGATCATCACCCGCTGTGCACCTGCAATTTCGCGGGCAAGTTCGTCACAGCTTTGACGTGAAAAGCGCGCCCGATTTGAATTGCCTGTGATCGCCCCCGTTGCCGCAGACCCTGCCAGTGCCGATCCCGCCAATCCAACGGCGCCGCCACCAATGCAGCCAGAAAGTGTTGTCACAAGACCAATCGAACAGATCGTTATAAAAAAGGATTTTGAATGCATGGTATTCCTCTGATTGAAACTTCATAACTCGATAACTTTATGATCGGGGCACGGGTCAGGGTCTGCCCCCTGTTCAGGGGGGGGCACCGCAAAGGATTTTTACCAAGTTCCACATCTCACAGGCTGCGAGATTGCCAAAGCACCCTTTGAATTTGCCCTGTAATATTGGCGACCCCGGGAGGAATCGAACCCCCAACCCCAGACTTAGAAGGTCCGTGCTCTATCCAGTTGAGCTACGGGGCCGTTGTGACGTTTTGCGATAAAGCGCGCGGTCACGCAAGGGCGCGTGTCATGTAAATCGAATTGGGATCCAGTTGATAGCCGTCAAAAGGACCGCAAATCGCAAAGCCTGCTTTTTCGTAAAGCCGCTGAGCGGGCAGGAACATTGCTTGTGATCCCGTTTCCAAAGACAAGCGCCGATAGCCTGACGCTTTGGCGGCGCTGATTAAATGATCGAGCATTTGGCGTGACAGACCTTGGCCGCGCGCCTCGGCCAGAACGTGCATTGATTTGACCTCCGCGTGATCCGGATCAATTTTTTTGATCGCCCCCATTGCAGTCGCAATCCCGTCAAGACGCAACACAAAAAACTGCACGTCAGGGATCGCTAATTGCGTGGCATCCATCATGTGGATGCTTTCGGGCGGCGTGTCGGCGTGCATATCTGTCGTATGACGCGCCATCAAAAGCGCAAGATCAGGGTGCAGAGGCGATTCTTGTGTGATCGGCATTGAATGTTCCGCAGATATTAAGATTGGGCATTAAGATATTATTAAGGATAAATTGCCAAGATCGCCTATGCGCTATTTCCTTTTCATTTTGCTTTTGACGGCTTGCGGGGCATCGCCCGCTCCAGAATTTATGGGGGCCAAACGCGTGGATGTGACCCGTGATGGTCGCGCCTATGCCCTTTATTACACGCAACGGCGGGCCGAAGTGATTCGTTTGGGTTATGCCGAACACGGCGATCATCAAGGGGTTCGCGCCACAATGATCGATTTGATCCCACAAGTCACGGGCTGCCGATTGTTGAGATCCAGTGTTCAAGGGGATTCGGGCGAAATTCGGGGATCAATCGCTTGCCCGAAAGAATAGCTCATAAGCGGCATAGACACCCAGTGCCCCAAACAGCACGCCCCAGAGCGGATCCGCAATCATAAATTCCAAAACGGCCCAGCCGATTGGAACAAGAACACAGGCCCAACGGACCCACGCCTTGCGAAAAATAGGATCATTTCGGTCTAGAAATTTCATCCTATTCCCCTAATCAAAAAACGGCGTCATCTGCGCCACAATGACAGAATTCTCCAAAAGGGCACGGTCCATCAAGGCGCGCTCCTCGTCGTCAATCTCATCCCCGCCCGCAAGACGTTCTTCTAAGGTGCCATAGCCAGTCACATCCAAGGGCGCGAGATCGGCCTGTTTCAAAATCGCGACGGTTTCGCGCACGGCCTCGGCCTCATCGATGCCACTGGCATAACACATCAGCGCAGCACCCGTAGATTTGCTGGGAAGTCCGTCATCAGCCTTGCGGCCAACTTCGACGACAAGAGTAAAGACCTTTTGCTTTGTGGCCTCAGATGTCATGGAAAGTTCCTTTTTACATTGTCCAAGCCAATAACGAGACCACAAAACTTGGCAAGGTGTTTTTGCCTAGAATCGTTCTGCGCGCAGCACTTGGGTCTCTGTGACAGACACCACTCCAATATGGCGTTCAACAACTGAAAAAGCTGCGTCCAGCAATGCATCCAGACGATCGGGTCGGATCAGACATATGACCGCGACCATGCCGCTGCGCCCTACCTGACCCTCTCGCGACCAAAGCCCAGATCGACCCGATCCCCCAAGAACGGGCAGAACAGTAAATCCAGTGACACCCGCGCCCATCAGCGCCTCTGTCAGGCGGCCCTCCATCGGGGCTTCGATGATGATTTCAACACGTTTAGCTGCGTGCATATCCATATTAGGCCCCCAGAATTGCTTGGGCCACAGCGACATATGCGGGGATCCCAAAGATTAAATTGAATGGAAAGGTGATGCCAAGCGATAGTGTCAGATAGATCGATGGGTTGGCTTCGGGCAAGGCGACACGCATTGCGGCGGGCACCGCGATATAGCTGGCGGATGCTGCCAAAGTCATCATCAAAACTGTTCCCCCTAGACTGAGCCCCAAGATCAGCGCACCGATCAGGCCTAACGCCGCGCTGATCATGGGCATCGCAACACCAAAGGCGATCGCGCCCAGTCCCAATCCACCCCGCGCCCCGCGCAAGCCCCGCCCTGCAACCAGCCCCATATCCAGCAAGAACAGACATAAAACACCCTGAAAGGGCGACACGATAAAGCTTTCGATACGGGTCAATCCCTCATCGCCCGTGATAATCCCGATGGCAAACGATCCGATGAGCAAAACAATCGACCCATTAAGCAATATTTCATGCCACAATTTCGCGTCCATGCGCGGCCCTGATCCGCTGCGCGCCACCAGCCATAGCGCCGAGACGATCGCTGGGGCTTCCATGGCAGCAGCGACTGCGACCATATAGCCTTCGGAATCGATCCCGCGCCCAGTCAAAACCGATGTCGCCGTGACAAAAGTGACGATGGAAATTGATCCATAATGGGCCGCCACTGCAGCGGCATCTAAGGCGCTTAGTTTGGTGATACTGCGTAAAAAGCCATAGGCGATAAAGGGCAGCAAAAATGACAAGATAATGCCGACAAACAGGCTGGCAATTAAATCGCCGCTTAGGCCATGGTTGGCAACGGAAACCCCGCCCTTAAACCCAATCGCAAATAACAAATAAAGTGACATCGCCTTGGCCGCCGCCTCTGGCACGGTCAGATCCGATCTTGCAAAGGCTGCCGCCGCCCCCAAGACGAAACATAAGATCATCGGCGTTAGCAGATTTTGCGCGGCAAGTTCAAAAAATCCCGACATGATAGCCTTTTTAAATGGCCACAAACCTGTCGTTTGTGGGGTCATATTGATGCAACTCGCCTTCGCCCGTGTTTGTCCAAAGCCCATGTAAGGTTAGGCTTTCAGACTCGACAGCCTCTCTTAAAAAGGGAAAGGTCATCAGGTTTTCAAGGCTTGTCAGCACAGCTTGTTGTTCAAGGGCGCGCAAAACCTCTGTTTTTGGCAAATGTGCCACACGCTGAAAGCCTGGGCGAAGAATATCCATCCAGCGTCCAACAAAGCTGGTTTTTTCCTCTAGTTCGGGCGCATTTCCACAGCACATATCGTAACAGCCCTTGACGCCCCCACAGTTGGAGTGCCCCAAAACAACGATATGGGCGACCTTCAGCCCTGTAACGGCATATTCCACCGCCGCGGAAGTTCCATGATATTCGCCATCTGGATTATAGGGTGGCACCAAATTGGCGACGTTTCGGTGAATAAAAAACTCACCCTCATCGGCGCCAAAAATAGAGGTGACGTGAACGCGGCTGTCACAACACGAGATGACCATCGCGCGCGGATGCTGTCCGCCTTCGGCAAGACGGCGATACCAGGCTTTGTTTTCACTATAGGCAGTGGCGCGCCATCCCTGAAACCGCTGGATCAGATAGGCTGGCAGCAATCGGGCAAAGCGCATGGCAACGTCCTTGAATTCGGTTCGGCGGCAGTTTGTTAGCAATTGCAGAAAATTGAAGAGATTTCCATGGGGTGCGGGAACCTTTTGTTCAGCAAAAGGCGGCAATCTGTCTGTGGGTGACAGTTGATGGGTGAAAAAATGTTATCGGGGAAAGTGGTGGCCTTGCGGCCAATAGAACGTCCGTATCAGGACGGGGAACAAATCGCTTTGATTTATCGAAGCTTGGGCAGCGCGTCCGCCGAGCAAGTGATTGCGCGGGCGTTGGGCGAACTGGCCTTTGCGATGTCGGGGCTTGCGGATCGGATCAAAGCGCATGAATTGGGTGATTTGCTGCGCCGTCTCAAACGGTTGCAACAGATGGCGCAAAATTTGGGCTTGCTGACCTTGGGCCAGGTGGCTGCGGATTTAGCACATTGTGTCCGCCGTCAAGATTCGACAGCATTTGCGGCAGTCTGGGCGCGGCTTGTGCGGATCGCCGAAACGACCTTGACGCCTGACCGTGAAAATTACGATCAATCACATCCGTGATGGGCTTGCGGGTCTGAAAAGAAGGATTAGGGTTGGCGCAAATAAACTAGGAGACGCCTATGCGCCCCGCCTTTGCTGCCCAAGATGCTGCCTCACGTCCACTTTATATAGTGCGGCCCGATGAATTGGCCCAATTTTTGTCCCATCAATCCGCCGCCCGTTTCTTGCAAGACAGTGGGTTTAGGGCCGCATTGGGAGAGATGCGCCTGATCCCGGGGCCTGATGGCGTGGCCTGCGCCGTCGTTGGATATGGCACCTCGGATGCGCGCGCGCGTCAGCGTTTTGGGATCGCCAAAGCCGTCGCCTCTCTGCCCGCCGGGGTTTGGCATCTTGAGGGCACATTGTCCCCAACCGAGATGGACGAGGCGGCCTTAGGGTGGCTATTGGCCTGCTACCGATTTGACCGCTACCGGCCAAGCAGCCATAGTTTTGCACAATTAAAAGCGCCAGTTCCCGCCCGCGCGGCGCAAATTCTTGCTATGGCGGAGGCTGAGTTTCTGACCCGCGATTTAATTAACACGCCCGCCGCTGATATGGGACCTGACGAATTAGAGGTGATGGTTTTCGCGCTTGCTGCACGGTTTGGCGCAAAAGCGTCGGTGATTAAGGGTGAGGATTTGCGCCGCCAAAACCTGCCTATGATCCATGCGGTGGGGCGTGCAGCGGCCGCGGCCCCACGTTTGCTAGATATGTCTTGGGGCCATTCCGGTCCACATTTGACCCTTGTTGGCAAAGGCGTGTGTTTTGATACGGGCGGTCTGGATATAAAGCCTGCCTCGGGTATGTTGCTTATGAAAAAGGACATGGGAGGGGCTGCGACTATCTTGGGACTGGCACAGATGATTATGCAGATGAACCTGCCCATTCGGTTACGCGTTTTGATCCCTGCGGTGGAAAATGCCATCTCTGGCAATGCAATGCGGCCTAAGGATATTTTGACATCCCGCAAGGGCCTAACGGTCGAGGTGAATAACACCGATGCCGAAGGGCG
>CAWUUC010000243.1:0-6638 GCA_963924905.1 uncultured Paracoccaceae bacterium | reverse complement strand
GGCGGCGCGATGGGGCCTGTCACCTCGGCGGGGGCGATTGCGCAATCTTTGGCTGAAACCATGGCTGGCTGCGCGCTGACGCAATTGGAAAGAAAAGGCGCGCCGGTGATTTTCGGCAATTTTCTGTCCAGCATGTCCCTGCGGTCAGGCAGCCCGACCTTTGGGACGCCAGAACCTGCGATCGGGTCGATGGTGATTGGCCAGTTGGCGCGGCGGTTGAACCTGCCCTTGCGCTGTTCGGGCAATTTCACCACCAGCAAACTGCCCGATGCCCAAGCGATGATGGAAGGCACCATGTCGATGCTGGCCGCGATCCATTGTGGGGCCAATTTCATCCTACATTCGGCAGGGTTCTTGGACGGTCTTTTGTCGATGTCTTATGAGAAATTCATGTTGGATGCGGATCTTTGCGGATCACTGCATTCCTATTTGGACGGGGTCAAGATTGACGATGATCAACTTGCCGTCGATGCCTTTGCCCAAGTGGGGCCCGGCAACCACTTTTTCGGGTGTGACCATACGTTGGCGCATTATGAAACCGCCTTTTGGGACAGTGATCTGTCAGATAACGAACCCTTTGAAAAATGGGAGGCGGCGGGGTCCACCGATGCAGCAACCCGCGCAAATAGCCTGTGGAAAAAGCGATTGGCGGAATTTGAGTCGCCACAGATGGATATCGCGATGCGCGACGCCTTGGATGATTTTGTCGCGCGCAAAAAGGCGGGGATGGATGATGCTTGGTATTAACGCACAAAGCGCAAAGTGATTTGCGTCAGCGCCATAAAGGCAGCAACACCCAAATAAAGCGGCAGGGCGGTTCCATCAAAGGCCAGACCGACAGGAACCGCCAAAGCCACTGAAATCACGGTGGAAATTGATGTAATGGCCGATGAAGCCATGCCTGCAATATGACCCATCGGTTCCATGGCCAGCGCGTTCAAATTGCCCATGGACAGACCCATCAGCGAAAACATCCCCACCGACCACAGGATATGCAAAGCGAAATGCAGGTTTTGTGGCAATGCCATCGGATGTGTTGCCGCAATCGCAAGTGTCAGCACCAACATACCCCCCACAGCCCAAATTACAACACGGCGCATCCCCAAACGCATGACGATCTTGGCGTTCAAAAAAGATCCCAGTGCGGATGCCAGCGCGATCAGGCCAAACCATAAGGGAAAGCTGTCCGCGCGGTCAAATTGCTGTTCAAATATCCCGTGCATAGAGGACAGCGTGGCAAAAAGCGCAGCCAATATAAAAGATTGCGCTAAGGTGACGGTCACAACGATACGGCTTTTGGATAATTCTTGCAGCGAGGACCACAGCGATCCCAAGGCAAGCGGTCGTTTTGCGGCCAAGGTTTCGGGTTGGCGCAACACCAGCCAAGCAGTGGTGATCAAGGAAAACGCCACATAGGCCAGAAATATCCCGTGCCAGTCCGCCAGATGAATGATGCCTTGCCCAATCAGCGGCCCCACAGCGGGGGCAAGTGTGAAAATCATCATCACAAAACTCAGCACCCGCGCCATATCGCGGCCTTGGTATTGATCGCGGATCATTGCGGTACCAGCAATGCGCGGCGCAGCGGCGCCCAAACCTTGCAAGACCCTTGCAGCCAATAAGATATCCAAACTGGGTGCCGCATAACAAAGCAATGCGCCAAGGATATACAGAACCGCCCCCACCACCATTACAGGCTTGCGTCCATAGGCATCGGCCAAGGGCCCCACAAACAGCGTGCCAACCCCCATGCCAAAGACAAAGGACGTAATCACCAATTGCGCCTGATTGGGCGCATCAGGTGACAGGCTGGCCGCAATTTCAGGCAATGCCGGTAGCATCGCGTCAATTGAAACCGCCACTGTGGCAAATAGAACCGCCATAAGGGCGACAAATTCGCCCTGACGCAAAGGTTTAAGCATATTCTAGCCCCTTAATGGGTGACGGTCTTTTCGATCAATTCTTGGATGATTTCAGCCCAAGACTCGGGCGATTGCGCGCCAGAGACGACATATTGCTGTGCGATCAAAAATGTGGGGACAGCGGTCACACCTTTGGCGCGGGCATCTTTATCGCGCGCAATCAGATCATCGCGGTCCGCATCCGACGCCAATAGCCGCAAGGTGGCCGCACGGTCCATGCCCGCAGCCGCAGCGATATCGGCCAAAACCTCGGCATCGCCAATATCGCGCCCCATCAGCCAATAGGCGTGAAACAGGCCCGCCACGACCTCCATCTGGCAGCCTTCGATCCCCGCCCAGTGGATTAAGCGGTGCGCGTTTAGGGTATTTGGCAAGCGCTTGGGCAGATCAGGATCCAGCACCAGCCCCGCTGTCCGCGCCATATCAGCCAATCGAAAATGCACAGCATCCACCTTTTCGCTGCCACCAAAGGCCTTTTCAAGATAGCTGCGCTTATCCACACCATCGCTGGGCATGGATGGGTTCAACTGAAACGGATGCCATTGGATGGAAAACGGATGTTCTGGATGGGCCGCAAGGGCACGGTCCAGATTGGTTTTGCCGATCAGGCACCAAGGACAAACGGGATCAGAAAAAATATCAAGGCGGATCATAAACGGGCTCCAAAGGCGATGGATGCTTTTTGGATACCTGATCGCAATCGTCAAGAGGATTACGTGCTTTGGTTGCACAAGAAGCGAGATTGATTTAACTGACGCCTTATGAGTGATCCAAAACGCCTGATCAAAATCGCCCATGATGGCACAGAGGCGCCTGTGGCCGCGCCGCTGGATTTGGGCCAGCGCGTGCGCGATTTGCGCCGTGCCAAAGGGTGGACATTAGAACAAGCCGCCTCCAAAGGGGGGCTGGCAAGATCAACCTTGTCGAAAATCGAAAATGGGCAGATGTCGCCCACCTATGAGGCGCTGAAAAAGCTGGCTCTAGGTTTGGGCATATCCGTGCCGCAATTGTTCACGCCCGCGCCCGCGCCCCAAGTGTCGGGCCGTATGTCTGTGACCAAATCGGGCGAGGGTCAGCGCTATGCGACCACAACTTATGAACATCAGCTTTTGGCCAATTCCCTGATCCAAAAGCAAATGCTGCCCTATCGCGCCACGATCCATGCCCGCAGCATGGATGATTTCGACGGTTGGGTGCGCCACGAGGGCGAAGAATTTCTGTATGTTTTAACAGGTGTTGTGCGGCTTTATACGGAATTTTACGAACCCGTTGACCTGCGCCGTGGTGACAGCACTTATTATGATGCGGCGATGGGGCATAATTTGATCAGCCTCTCCGAAGATGATGCCAGTGTTTTATGGGTGACCTCTTTGGCTTGACGCCTTGGTCGCATTGGGCCAACCTAGCGTCAGGTTGCTGACTGGGAGGGCGGCATGCGGATTGGCGTTCTGACCGATATTCATGCAAATCGTGAGGCTTTTGCCGCCGTGCTGGCCGATCTCGCATCGCGTGATATCGATCAACTGGTGTTTTTGGGTGATTTGGTGGGCTATGGCCCTGATCTGGACTGGTGTTTGGATAAGGTCGAGGAATTGGTATCTAAAGGCGCGCTTTGCGTGCGCGGCAATCACGACCGTTATTGGCCAACACCCGAAGATAAATTGTCAGAACCCGCGCGCAAACTGGTCGATTGGACCGTCAACCGTTTGAATGCGCGCCAAAGGTTGTTTTTGTCGGAATTGCCCCTAACGGTGCAACTGGATGATATTTTATTTGTCCATGCGTCGGCGCACGCGCCGCAAGATTGGAATTATGTCAAAGACCCTGACAGCGCAAAATTAGGATTTTCTGCCACATCGGCGCGTTGGATTATTTGTGGTCATGCACGTGAAGCCGCGCTGTTTTATGAAGATGCAAGCGGGTTGGTGACGGCAGAACCCACTGACGGCGGCGCAAAGTCCCTAAAACAGGGACGCTGGATGGCTGTGATCCAAGCCGCTGGCACAACCCGCGCCCCCGAAGGTCTTGCGGGATTTGCGGTGCTGGACACCGAAAGCCAAACCATCGGCTTTCATCAAACCCGCTATGATCCTGCGTTGACCCTCAAAAAGACCCGCATCGCGATGATGCCTTTTGCCTTTGTGTCGCGCATGTTGCACAAAACGTAAAAGGGCGGCGCTATGGCCGCCCCCAGATCAATCTTGATACCACCAAACATCGGGCTGAAAACCTAACCAATCACCATAGATTTGAATGCGTTCAGGAAAACGCAATTCCTTCACATGGGCCAAATAGGCGGTGTCGGAATACCACATCGGCACCACATAACGCCCTGCGGTCAAAATGCGGTCCAAACTTTGGGTGGCGGCAAGGAAATCTTCGCGGCTGGTGGCCGAGACCATGGTTTTGATCATCGCCTCAGCGGCGGGGGAATTCATCCCCATCCAATTGCGCGTGCCAGGTTCTGTGATCCCTGCTGATCCCCAATAAAGTGTTTGCTCATTGCCCGGCGACAACGACAGCCCGCGGGTATAATATGTCATATCAAAATCATAGGCGGTGGTGCGTTCTTTATATTGCGCGGAATCAACCGTCGTCACTTTGACATCGACGCCCAGACGTTTCAGGGCTTGGGTGTAGATATTTGCCGCCGCGATCATATCGTCTTGGCCATTGACCAACAAAATTTCAAACACAAAGGCTGCGCCATTGGCATCTTTCAAGGTAC
The DNA here is from genome assembly GCA_963924905.1 of uncultured Paracoccaceae bacterium. Taxonomy (GTDB): domain Bacteria; phylum Pseudomonadota; class Alphaproteobacteria; order Rhodobacterales; family Rhodobacteraceae; genus Cypionkella. The sequence goes on along the minus strand of CAWUUC010000243.1, from coordinate 1,988 downwards.
CATCTTGCACGGTCCAACCCGCCTGTTCCATCAAATCGGTGGCCGCGCGCAGACCGGCGCGATTGGCCTCTGATCCGTCCGAGACGGGCAGGGCGTATCCCTCTATTGTGCCGGGGGGCAGATCGGCGGCAAAGGGCGCCAGCATGTCAGCCGCTTTGCCTGTGGCAGGGTTTGCGACATCGCCCGCCAATTCCGAATTGCAGAAATACGAGCAAATGCGCGGCGGCGCACCGCCATTCAAGGTTTGATTGACCAATTCAAAGTTAAAGGTTTGGATCAAGGCTTCGCGCACGCGCCAATCGGCAAAGATCGGTTTGCGGGTGTTTATGACAAAACCGCTGATCCCCGAAGGGCGCTGATGCTTGACTTCGGATTTCACCACAGCGCCCGATTGCACAGCGGGAAAATCATAGTTGCTGGCCCATTTTGCGGGATTAGCCTCGCGGTAGGTGGTGATTTCACCTGCCTTAAACGCCTCAAACACCACGCCACCATCGCCAAAATATTCATAGCGCACTTCGTCAAAATTATGTTGGCCGCGATAAAACGGCAAATCTTTGGCCCACCAATCGGGATTCTTTTTGAAACTGATGAATTTACCCGCCTCAAATTCGCCAACCACATAGGGGCCAGAGCCGATCGGCGCCTCAAGAGACGATTCGGTGAAATCTTTGCCCTCCCACTGCGCCTTTTGCAAAATCGGGCGCAGACCCAGCAGCAGCGGCATTTCGCGGTCAGCCTCGGTAAAGGTAAAGCGAATGCTGCGCGGCCCCGTTATGTCGGATTTGGCGATTTTCTTCCACGCGGTCGCATAACGCGGGCTGCCGTCTACACCCAGTTTTTCAAACGACCACAAAACATCTTCGACCGTGATAGGGGTGCCATCGGAAAACCGCGCACCCTCACGCAGGGTAAATTCAACAAAGGATCGCGCCTCATCCGTATCGACCGTTTCAGCCAAAACACCATAAAGTGTGAACGGTTCATCGTAATTGCGCCCCAGCAAGGTTTCGACCGTCAGCGCCGAGACACCATAAGGCGCAGAGCCTTTGACGATAAAAGGGTTCATCGAATCAAACCCCCCTGATTCGCCAAAAACGATTCGTCCCCCCTTAGGCGCATCCGCATTGGCTTGTGGTAAAGACACAAAATCTTGTGGCAGCGCGGGTTCGCCATACATGGCGATTCCGTGTTTCGGCGCTGCCCAAGCGGTCGCAGCACAGAATGTTACGGCCAGAATCGCCGTCATCTGGCGCAATCCGCTGGTGAAATCCTGTCTCATTGGTGCAAATCCCCCGTTATTTTACGTTGTTTTTACCAGACTACGGTGCGCGGCGGCGAAATTCAAACTTTTAACTTGGCCCGCGCTACACTTACGCGTATAAAGATGTCACTGCTCGATAGGTTTCTTGCCTGTATGAAACCTGCCTCAATAACTTGCGCCCGCCTTGTGCGGGCGTTTTTTTTGGGCAGTTTTCAACTTTTTGCGCGAAAACCGCTGTCGTTTCTGACGATGCACAGTAGCATGATGCAGATGCAGCAATAAGGTGAAGTGATATGCTTGGTGGCAAATTGGCGGTGATCACGGGGTCCAATTCAGGGATCGGTTTGGGTGTCGCCGAAGAATTGGCACGTGCGGGTGCGGATATTGTTTTGAACAGCTTTTCCGACCGCGCCGAAGATCATGCACTGGCCGCCGATATGTCGGCACGCTTTGGTGTGCAGGTGCGCTATATCGCAGCGGATATGTCCGATGGGGCGGCCTGTCGGGATTTGATTGTCCAAGCGGGGGCGTGCGATATTTTGGTCAATAATGCCGGCATTCAATTTGTCAGCCCTATTGAGGATTTTCCGATCGATAAATGGAACCAAATTATTGCGATCAATATGTCATCGGCCTTTCATACGGCGGCGGTGGCCTTGCCGATGATGCGTGCCAAGGGTTGGGGGCGGATTATCAACATCGCCTCGGCGCATGGGCTGACGGC
>CAWUUC010000242.1:0-5344 GCA_963924905.1 uncultured Paracoccaceae bacterium | reverse complement strand
GCAGGTTATGCGGCGGCGCTGATCAACAAACAATCAGCTGACAACGGCATTCAGGCCAAAGCAAGCACCAAAGTTGCCATTTCTGATATGCCAGATGGTGTGATCTCATTTAAGATGATCGGGGCCAATACCACTGCCGTCACGATCAGCGCGGGCGTCTCTGGCGGATCGCTGACAGAATTGGCGCGCGCAATCAATGCCCAGACAGGCGCAACGGGTTTTAGCGCCAGCCTCAGCAACGATGGCAAACGCTTGGCGATGACCAGCACACTTGGCGATGATTTGGTCCTTACGGATGTCAGCGGCGGCGACTTTGTCATCGGCGCTATTGATGACAGCGGCAGCTATTACGACAATTCCCAGATGCTGGGGACCACAAGTGGCAACACAAATTTGCGCGTGGGCGGCACCGTTACGCTGACCTCGGCGTTGGATTTCACCGCCAGTTTTGATGGCGGATCGGTCGTTGCCAGCCAAACAGACCCCTTTACCCAAGGGCTGATGCGCCGCAACACGGATCCCGCAGGCAGCTGGCAAGAGATTGATTTCAAACTGGCCGAAGCGCTTGATGGCAATGAGGCAGGCGCAGATGGCTTGCTTGCCGCTGTCGGGGCGACGACACTTGGACTGAGTATTGGCGGTCAGACCGTCAGCCTTAAAACCAGCAGCCTGCCCAAGATCGATCCCGTGACGGTGGCCAAAGCTATGGCCAAAGAATTGCGCGCCTTAGGGACTATCCCCGCCCTCACAGGCGTGGCCGTAACCAGCCTGCCATCGAATGGCGCAAGCCTTAGCATAAAACTGGGGCGCGAGACATATCAACTTGACATGGTAGACGGCGAAATCGCGGTGACAGGCCCAGAGGCCAATCGCCTGACGGCCTATTTCGACAGCAGCAATATTCTGCATATTTCTGCAAGTGACGGCAGTCTTGCGGGCGAGGCAATGACCTTATCCTCTGACACGACAACCGCTTTGGCCACAGCCTTTGGTCTGACATCTGCCGCCACACGCCAGATCACGGGGCGCGCCTTTGACGCCCCCACCCTCGATACAGATTTTGAAATTGACCTTGATTACGGTGGGGAAATCACCACTGTGACGATCAGCTATGATCAAAGCTTGGAAAGTTTCACTTTTTCAGGGCTGCCCGATGGGGTTGAGCTGGCAGAAATCACAAACGGCACCCTGCGCCAACTTCAATTTTCCACCGCAGGAAACGACCAAACTAGTTTACGCGTTCTGGCGGGAACAGATGCAGCAAGCCTTGGCCTGTTTAGCGCGGGCGCACAAGTTACCCTGACCGCAGGCGGTTTGCGTTTTGATGCGGTAGATGGTGAACCGATTGACGTCGCGGGATCGAGCAGCACGCAAACGGGTGACAGGTTGCGTCTCAGTGGTGCTTTGAACGAAGATCTGATCGTGCTTGTGACAGGAAGCGGCGGGCGGATGATTTCCAGTGCGCTTAGCCCATCGAAATCCCTGGTAAGTCCCGAAATACCCAGCCTCTATTTGCGCGTTACGGACGCGGCCAGTGGGCGGATTGAAATCGTTGATCAGGCCAGCGGCAGTTCCATTGCCACGCGGTATCTGGGCGCGGATGGCATCATCACGGCCGCAGGTTATACATTCCGCCTCAATGGCGCATTGGCAGATGGCGATCAATTTTCGGTTTCTGCCAATCTGAACGGAACGGGCGACGCTAGCAACATCACCGCGCTGATGGCGCTGGAATCCAAGGATGCTGCAACTGGCGCGGGCGGTTTTCGCGAACGCTTTGGGGCAATTGTAACCGAAGTCGGTGCGAAAACCCGTGCAACAAAGGTCAATGCAAACGAAGCCATGGCCCGCAAAGATGCCGCCGCCGAGCAAGACGCAGAATACTCTGGCGTCAATCTAGATACAGAAGCCGCCCGCCTGTTAGAGCAACAACAAGCCTATCAGGCCTTGGCACGGGTTTTGCGAACATCAACCGAATTATTGCAGTCGCTTCTCGACGCAATGCGCTAACAAAAGAGGCATCTTATGGCGATCAGCACCAAACAATTCAACGACCAAACGGTGCGGCTTTTGGGCCAGATGGGCGATCTTGCCGTGTCATACCAAAAACAGATCGCAACGGGCAGAAAAGATTTGGCGCCATCGGTCGCCCCCGTGGACGCGGCACGACTGTCGGCAGCAGATGAAATTGACGCGCGCATCCAGCGCTATAAATCGAACGTCAACAGTGCGGAAAGTCGTCTGAATTTGGCCGATAACGTGCTGTCGCAGGTGCAAACCTTGACCACGCGCGCCTATGAATTGTCCATCCAAGGGGCCAATGACACCTATTCCGCCGCCGACCGTCAGGCGATGCGGATCGAAGTAGACCAGATCAGCCAAAGCCTTGTCGCGCTGGCCAATACCAAAGATGCCCTTGGGATGTCGCTTTTTGGCGGCTTTCAAGCGCAAGGGGCAGCTTTCACCGAAGGTTTGGATGGCCGTGTCACCTATCAAGGCGACTTGGGCCAACATAAGGTCAAGGTGTCAGACTCGACTGAACTTGCTACGGGGATTGATGGCGCCTCGGCCTTTATGCGCGTGGGCGATGCCCAAGGACCGATTTCGGTCTTCGAAGTGCTGCGCGGGTTGTCGCAGGCGCTAGACAGCGCCGGCAGTCTGGCCACCGCGACCACGCTCGATGGTCTTGGCGGTGCCCGCGTTTCGGTCACGGCAGGGCGCAATCCCACACAGCAAAGCTTTACCCTGTCGGGCAGCATTGGTGCGGCAAAAATCTCGGCCGAGGTGATTGACGGCTCACCCAGAGCGCTGGTCGACGCCATCAACGCCCAAACAGCGACCACAGGGATCACCGCCACCGAAGACACAAGCACTGGCAACTTTGTTCTGACAGATGTGTCCCAAGGGCCAATTTCTTTGACAAACTATCAAGTCGCTGGTCAGAAAACCGCCGAAAACCCCCTACTAGGATCGCTGACCCTAACATCCTTGGATGTGAATGGTGACACAGTTGGGGCGTCGAAAACCCTTGCTGACGCCGATCAAAGCATCGGAACTTCGGTCAAGCTTTTGTCAAATGTGACCGATCATATTTCGACACAGCGCGCAAAAATTGGCGCTTATGCAAATGCAGCCCAAGTGCGGCGCGCCAATTTGGATGAACAATCCGTCTTTGTTCAAAAGACAAAATCAGAAATTGCAGATGCGGATATGGCCGACCTGATCACAAAGTTGCAGACCCTGTTGTTGAACCGCGACGCGACACAACAGGCTTTTGCAAAAATCAGTCAACAATCGCTTTTTGATTATCTGCGCTAAACAGGGGATCAGCCTTCGGGCTGATCTTGAAAGAAAAGACGAAAACTTTCGACATCCTGCCAGCGCCGCCCAAGTTCGCCACCCTCGACGCGATTGACCAAAACGACAGGGGCGGCAGAAGTCTGGGGCAACTCTGCATCAGCAACCGCCAGAACTGCAATCAGATGGGCATATGCGTCAATTTCTTCGGAATTGCCAGGCGGGCGGACCCTGGGCACAAGCGCGCCCTCCGAAACACCATATGACGCAAACAGCCCGCCCACAGTATTGGCAACCTCGGGGTTTGTGCGATTGTTTTCAGCGACCCTTCCCCCCACACCGCCAACCCCATCTTGGACCCGATCCAAAGCGGCAAGAAACTTGGCATGATAGGCAACGCCCCGATCAGGATCGTTGGAATGATACCGCTGGACCGCCGCACTCCAACTGCCCGATTGCTCGCGCAGCGTTTTAAGAAACTTGATCGAATAGGTGATATTTTGAACCGGATCCATCATGGCCGCGATCGAGGCAAAGTTTTCACCATGCCAGCGATAATTGATCTGCATACAGCCTAGATCTACGTTGCGCTGCCCTTTGGCGATAAATTTTTCGACGAAATCCAAAGCGTCATAGCTGTTTTCAAAATAGTGGCCCTGCCCGCCCGTGTTCAAAGTCCAAGGCCAAGCTCTTGTGCCCCCTTTGCCCGGGCGGCCCGATTCAATGCGCGAAATCGCGGGCAGCAGGCCGTCAGGCAAACCTGCTTGGGCGCCAAGTCGCGCGGCAATCGCCTCGCAGTCAGGTTGCGAGGTGGCCAGTGCAGCCACCTGCCCGACGTGGCACAGGCCAGAAAAAACCGCCGCTAGAATCCAGTTTGCACATTTCATATTTTCATTTTGCAATTGGCGGGCCAGCCTATAACATTTAGCGGCTTTGGGTCGTTTTAATTCTATGAAACTTGTGACCACGGAAAAAAATCTATGATCAAAGCGGCGCTTGGCTTTTTTGCCACCTATGTAATGCCAGCGGCTGTGGTCGCGGGTGGGTTTTCTGTGGGGCATATTTCTGTTCAAGGTCAAAGCGATCGTTTGACGACCTATCGGATCGAACATGGGTTGCTCCCTGATCCAGCCGACACCCCAATCGTTGAAGAAACCATAGCCGAGGTGCAACTGGACGCCGCAGGTAAACCGATTGATCCCAAGCTATTAACCCCCGTCTATCGCTATTTTGAAATTCCTGTACCATTTACTGGCAATTTTGATAATTCAAAGCGGCTTTATAAGATGCAATTGGCCCTATCGGTGAAAGAGTCAGGCTGGAAAATCGCTGGTATCATTACCAAACTCGAAGAGTTTGAACCGCAAATTCGGCCCGCCATTGTGACCGCGCTGATTGACATCAGCGAAGATGTTCTGCGCAGCCACGAAGGTCGCAATGCCCTTTTAAAGCAAATCCTCGAGGCTGTGAACGCGCAGCTTATCAAGCTGGAACTAGAGCCTGTGGTTGAAGATGTTGTGATCACAGACCTTGCCTTGACCTAAGTTGGCATCACTTTTGCATAAATCTTGTGAAGACAAGAGGAGTGAAAGATGACGGACCAAGATTTTAAGGACACAATGACCACAGCCGATGCCGCAATGGTGGGATATGGTGTCGAAATTCAGTTTTTTGACACCGCCGATCATCCAGAAGCCCGCGTGACCCTGCCCCTCGCCCATTTTCTGGATCAACACTCAGCATCGGGAAGCAATCCGTCAGTAGAACGTTGGCTTAAATAGAGTAGCAGAGGCCAGTTGCAAAAGTATTCGACATCGGCAGAACTATCCAAGGGTGGCCATAGGCTTGATCACGTTAGTTAATCTTTATATCGCGGGATCCGAACCTAAAACACGCACTTAATACGGCAATCATACTTCATTGATTTGGATATGTTCGTTCCTCGGATTCTGTATCAAACATCATCAAAATGCCTGCTCGTTCGGAATTTATTGCACAGAGTCAACAAAAAAGGCCCCCAATCTGGGGGCCTTTTATTTCGATTTAG
>CAWUUC010000241.1:0-2560 GCA_963924905.1 uncultured Paracoccaceae bacterium | reverse complement strand
AGCAATCCCAAAGAGATCGAGGCGATGATGCGCCGTGCATGGGCAGATGGGTATTTGTTGGGCATTTGTGCAATGCTGTAGCCTGACGATATTGCGTTGGATTTGGGGGCAAATATGGGGGTGGTTACCGCGCAATTGGCGTTAACGGGTGCCCGTGTGATTGCCTATGTATCTGATCCTTTTGCCACTTTGGTTGAAAAGTTTGCTGAAACGCCAAATGTGACATTGGTGAATGCGGCCGTCGGGATTGGTGCCGGCGTTGTGCGGCTGATGCGGGCGGATAATTTTGCAGACAATCCCGAAGGTGCCAGCGTCAAAAGTACAATTTTGGACGGTGGGCGGCGCATTGATGCGGCCAATTCCATTGAGGTTCCTTTGTTGGATTTTCCAACCATTTTACGCGCGCTGGGCGAAGTTGCGTTTGTGAAAATGGATATTGAAGGAGCAGAGTTAGATATTCTTGAAGTGTTGCACCGCGACGGCTTGTTTGCAACTGTGTGCTGTTTGGTTGCCGAAGCGCACGGGCGTAAGTGCAAAGATCTGCTCACAAGATATAAAGCCCTGCGCACTGACGTCGCCGAACACTATCACCCCGGGCGTGTCAATTTGGATTGGATTTAAACGGGGCCATCCCCGCGCGGGCCAATTCGTCTGCGCGCTCATTTTCCGCATGGCCAGCGTGCCCCTTGATCCAGCGCCAAACCACCTTATGGGTTGCCTGTGCGGCATCCAGTCTTTGCCATAAATCCACATTTTTAACCGGATCGCGGCCAGCAGTCCGCCAGCCGTTGCGTTTCCACCCGTGGATCCATTCCGTCACGCCATTTTTCACATAGGCGCTGTCAGTGACGATGGTCAGTTCGGATGGTTTGGTCAGCGCCTCTAGGGCGGAAATCGCGGCCAACAGTTCCATGCGATTATTGGTTGTATGCCCTTCGCCGCCTTGCAGGGTGCGCTCTTTGATCACTTGCCCCCCTTCGCGGGCGAGCATCAAAACCCCCCAACCGCCTGGTCCAGGATTGCCAGAACAGGCGCCGTCCGTGTAGGCGAATAAATCAGCCATCTATCCCCCCAAACTGGGTGAGAACAGGCCGCCAAGCGCAAATGACAACAAAACACCCGTTGTCAGGATCAACCGCAGTCGCATCCACCAAGACGGTGTGCGTCCTTGGCGTAAAAATTGCCAGTCCAATACCAGCAGCGCCAAAAACCCAACTCCCAAGGCCAAAAGATGAAAGTGCGGCTCTGTGAATGCAGCCAAAAAGGCCCAAAGTGCGGGCAGAACCGACAGGCCATAGCCAATGTTCCAGCTCTGATTTTGTGCGGAAAAACCCCACAGAACCCCAGACATAAAAGCTAAAATCACTGTGCCATATTGCAACAAAATATGAATACCGAAAGCTTGGGCTGCAGATGAGGCATCAAAGACCGAAAGTGCTGCCCCAAAGCCAAAGGGAATTAGCCCCGCAAGGCCCAAGATCAGCGGAATGCGTGGGATATTCATACGGCCTCGCGCAAGATACGCGGCACTTTGAATTCGACGTGCTCGATAGCGGTTTCGACCAATTCAACGGTCACCGTGAAACGCGCGCGAAAGGCGTCGATCACCTCATTGACGAGCACTTCGGGCGCCGATGCGCCCGCAGTGACCCCAACCGTGCCAATCGCGCCTAAGGCGCGCCAATCAATTTCTGCGGCGCGTTGGATCAGTTGGGCATAATTGCAGCCAGAGGTTGCCCCCACCTCGACCAAGCGGCGAGAATTCGACGAATTGGGCGCACCGATCACCAGCAAAGCGTCGATTTTGTTCGCAATCGCCTTGACGGCGGCTTGGCGGTTGGTCGTGGCATAACAGATGTCTTCTTTATGGGGTCCGATAATTGCGGGAAAACGCGTTTGAAGGGCGGCCACAATGCCCGCAGTATCGTCCACTGAAAGGGTAGTTTGTGTGATATAAGCTAGTTTTGCGGGATTGCGCACGATCAAGCGCGCCACATCTTCGGCGGTTTCAACCAGCAAGACTTCGCCCTCGGGCAATTGGCCCATCGTTCCGATGGTTTCAGGATGGCCCGCATGGCCAATCATCACCATTTGCAGCCCGTTTTCAGAATGGCGTTGGGCCTCATTATGGACCTTAGTCACAAGGGGACAGGTGGCATCTACTGCAATCATCATCCGCGCTTGGGCGGCTGCGGGCACTGATTTTGGCACACCATGCGCTGAAAATACCACGGGGCGATCATCGGGGCAGTCGTCCAATTCTTCGACAAAAATGGCGCCCTGCGCCCGCAAAGCGTCAACAACGTATTTGTTATGAACGATCTCATGGCGCACATAGACCGGCGCACCCCATTTTTGCAGCGCCAGTTCCACGATTTTGATCGCACGATCAACGCCCGCGCAAAACCCGCGTGGTGCCGCCAAATAGAGTGTAAGGGGGGGAAGGTCGCCCATAGCCATCCTTTTGATTTTTGCCAAAAGTAAAGCGTGCCATGCATCAGGTCTAGCCCCCGCGCAACAAAAAGGGCCAAGACGCGCGGTCTTGGCCCAAAATTTCGCG
>CAWUUC010000240.1:0-3187 GCA_963924905.1 uncultured Paracoccaceae bacterium | reverse complement strand
GCACGTTTTGCACCACCGAGGCCTCAACCGTCAGCAGATGCATATCGCAAGTCAATCGACTGCCTGTTTGACCGCGCGGATCAGCCAGACCGGTGCGGTGATCCAATGCGAAATTGACGGGTTGGGCGTGCAACACCTCGCGCGCATCACCCAATGGCGGCACATCACAAGCCGCAAGAACCCGCGCGACATCTTGTTCGGTCACGGTGGGTTCGGGCAAATCATATTCACCCGCCAGACCATAGCTGCGCGGTTCAGCCCCCGCAAAGCAAGCAATGACATGATCGACGCGCTGATTGGCCATCTTTTGCGCGGCCTGCACCGCAGTGCGGATGGCGCGTTCGGTTTCGTTCATCTGTGCAATTTCGCCAAATCGCACCCCGCGCGACCGTGTCGTGGCCGCGCCAATGACCTTGAAATTCGACTGCCCCGCCATTGGTCCGACACCATCGAGCGCCCGCTCGGATGCCGTTTCATCAAACTTCAACAAAAGGCAGGCGATTTTTGATGTGCCGATATCCAACACGGCAATGACGCCACGCTGCATAGCGACACGCCGCATATTTCTCATCGCGCGCTGGGTTTGGTAAAGATCGCTCATAATTTACTCTCCACAGTCGGTTCTATCCCGCGCGCGCGCAGGCTTTGGGTCATTGCATAAGGGGCCATCCGCAACACAGGGCGGGGGGCATAACGAAGGTCGATGGCGGTGATGTCACGGGCAAACAGCTTTTCAGCTTGATCCAAGGCAAGGGCGCGATCCAATGCGGCAATCGGATTTTGATCGGGCAACATGATGCGCTGATTACGATCCAAAATTATATCCCAGCGCCGTTCGCCCATGCGCTGCAATCCGCGGATGGAATTGGCAATTGGGCCCGCAGCAGCCAGTATATTCAGGGCCTCATCTGTGACCGCATCCGCACCCGTTCCAACGATCAAGGGCAGATCGGCACGGTCGGCGCGGGCGCGCAGACTGGCAACGCGATGGCCTGTGCTGTCGAGCATTTCCAGCCGATCACCCACACGCCAAATCAGCGCAGGTTGGCGTTCGACCAAAGCAACGCGCAACACACCACCTGCCCGAATTTGCACGCTTGCCTCGGCCACCGCGTCAAGGGTTTCGGCGGTGACGCGCATGGCGTCCAGATCAAGATCGAACGACGAGGCCGGCAATGTAACCGCCAATTTAGCCCGAACCGCATCCGCCAAATCAGCCGAGGCGCCCTCAATCGACAAATGATCGACACGAAACTCTGGACGGCTTTCAAACATAGATCGCAGCGATGCGATCTGTGCCTGAATTGCCGCAGCACGGTCCTTATCCGACCAAACGGCCATGGCAATCAATCCAATGACCACCACGGGCATCACATAGCGAAAGCCAAAGCGATAGACTGGGGTCAGCCACATCCGCTGCAAACGGTATTGCCATTTGCTGGGCGCAGGGTCGCGACGGGGGGGGCGCGTCATCTGTTGCATGAAGCGTCCTTGATCATCCAATCAACCAGTTGCGGGAACGGTATCCCGCAAAAGGCCGCCTGTTCTGGGGCAAGCGAGGTCGCCGTCATCCCAGGTTGCGTGTTGGTTTCCAGCAAAATCAGGCCTGCCAAACCGCGCGCTTCATCCCAACGAAAATCGGTGCGCGACAGACCACGACAGCCCAAGGCTTGATGCGCGCGCAGTGCGTAATCTAGGCAGGCTTGGGTGACTTCATCGGGCAATTGGGCAGGCACAATATGACGCGACCCGCCAATTTTATATTTTGAATCATAATCATACCAGCCATCAGTGATAATATCTGTGACGCATAGCGCGCGGTCACCCATCACCGCTACGGTCAGTTCGCGGCCCGGTGCATAGGTTTCAACCATCACTATTTCTGGCATCATCTGCGACAACCGCGGCGCATTAGAGCCATCGCGCACTATATAAACGCCGACTGATGAGCCTTCGTTATAGGGCTTGACGACATAGGGCGTGGCCAAGACATGGCCCGCCGATACAGCCTCGCGACTGGCCAAAACAGATTGGACGACAGGCAAGCCATTGGCCACATAAACGTCTTTGGTTTTCACCTTATCCATCGCCAAAGCCGAAGCCAGCACACCTGAATGCGTGTACGGAATGCGCATCCATTCCAAAAGGCCTTGCACGGCGCCATCTTCGCCCCAACGGCCATGCAAAGCATTAAAGCAGACATCAGGATTGATCGCAGACAAACGCACAGCAAGGTCGAGGCCGCAATCGACCTCAACCGCGGTATATCCCGCCTCCCGCAATGCGGCGGCGCAAGCGCGCCCTGAATCAAGAGAGACCTCGCGCTCTGACGAAGGTCCACCCATTAACACCGCTATTGTGGAGGCTGCTCTGCTCGAACTGCCTGCCATGTCTGCCTCATCCGAACCTTATTGGTCCGTGATATTTTTTATATCCGCTGGCCGTTCACCGACCCGCATGATTTCCCACTCTAACAAGATACCGCGCTGTTGCAAAACCCTTTTTCGCACTTTTTCGCCCAAATCTTCTAAATCTGTTGCAGATGCTCCACCTGTATTGATCAAAAAGTTGGAATGCATGGGCGACATTTGCGCGCCGCCCAGGGTTGCGCCGCGCATTCCCGCGTCATCAATCACCTTCCATGCTTTAAGTTCATGGCTGTCGTCGGCCTGTCCTGTGCTTGAATGCCCAACCGGATTGCGAAAGGTCGACCCCGCGCTGCGGTCTTTGGTCGGCTGAGTGGCATCGCGCTTTTGGATCTGATCCTGCATCCGCGCCTGCAGTGTGGCGGGATCACCCGTTTCGGCGCGAAATGTCGCACAGATGATGACCATACCATCGGGCAGATCAGACTGACGATATTGCAAATTCAGCGTCGCGGCAGGCAATGTCACAACCTGCCCAGACCTAGAAACGGCTGTGATCTCAATCAGATGATCGGAAACATAGGTGCCATAACACCCCGCATTCATCCGCACCGCACCGCCAATGGATCCAGGGATCGTCCGCAAAAAGGTCAGATCCAGCCCCATCTCAGCAGATTTGCGGGCCACATGGGCGTCCAGCGCAGCAGCCCCCGCTGTGACAGTATTGTGGCCAAATTCAATGCCATTAAATCCACGCCCCAAACGGATGACAACAGCGCGGATACCGCCGTCGCGCACGATCAGATTGCTGCCAACCCCCA
>CAWUUC010000239.1:0-2598 GCA_963924905.1 uncultured Paracoccaceae bacterium | reverse complement strand
AGCAAAGCCAATGTTTGATCCCAAAACGCGCCTTGTGCCTCGCGTTCAGGCAGGGCCACCTGAAGGAGGGCAGAAACAGAATTCAGACCTGCCAAGGCCAAAGGATCGGTCAAAATCCCAGCGCGCGCGCGGATTGGTTCCACAGTGAACGTCCCAATATGCGACTCTAGGCGGGCGCGCCACGTGACGCAGACTTGGCTGCCCGCTTGCAAATGCGCCGCCATCTTGCGCGAGGCACCGCCCCGCACAACACCCAAATGACGCCCTTGCGTCTGGGTAAAAACGTCGATGATCGCCGCGCTTTCGCCATGCAATCGCATTGCAAGGATCACGCCTGTTCCAGTCCATTCCATGCCATCACTTAGCCAAGCATCCCCCTAGGACGCAAGGAAACTATTGACCCAAACGCGGCCTAAGGCCCTTACAAGCCATGACCCACAAGCAACACATTGCCTTATTGATCGCGGTTCTTGCCCTCGGCGGGATTGGGTGGCAATTTTTGATAAACGGCATCACGACCCATGCATGGGGACAACGCATCTGGCAGATGGCGCTGTATTTCACCAATATCACCAACTTGCTATTGGGCCTTGTGATGGCGCAGATTGCGATCGGGCGTAAAGGCACCAATACCGTCACAACCACATTGACCCCGTCGATGATCATGGTCGGGCTTATTTATCGTCTGCTGCTGGCCCCCGATGTTCCCAAACCGTCGCCTGAATGGTACCCAGATTTCTTTGTTCACGTCGCAACGCCGATCCTGATGGCCCTGTGGTGGTTGGTCCGGGGGCAAAGGATTTGCGTCTAAAATCGCTGCCAAGATGACTGTCCCTGCCCGCCATTTACTGTGCTTATGCCCTGATCCGCGGCACGATGACAGGAACCTATCCTTATTTCTTTTTTGACATCGGTCGATTTGGCTTGGGGGCAGTTTTGATAAACTGCTTGGGCCTTTTGGTGGTATTTAGCCTGTGCGGCTCGCTGATGTGGGCAATGTCGCGCCTACTGCGAAAGTCCGTCTTGGTCTAGCAGATTGCGCCCCGCACGATCTTCGATTTCAATGATCCATAAATCGGGATCACGGCCCCGCGCCCGTTGCAACAGTGCGTCCAAATCCGCCTCTGGACCTTGGGCAAAAACCTGCCAGACACGCTGATCACGCACGAGATCAAAATGACGCTCATAGACACAAGCCTGCCCATCCATCGTGGCCACTTTAACCAATACCGCACCGGCTGTGGCATCGCCCTTGGCCATGATATAAGCAGAAATATCTGACAACCGCAGTCGATTAAGGTAGGCTGCAACCCACAATCCCGCGGTCAATCGCACGGTCATAAAGACGCCCAATCATCACAAATAGGTCCAATCAGGCCGCGTTCAGGAATCGCCATCGCGAAAATCCAAACCCATTTCACTGAAACGCTCTGGCTCTTCCATCCAATTTGGGCGCACTTTGACTTGTAAAAACAAGTGCACCGTGCGGCCCAGAAATTCGGAAATCTCGGCACGGGCGGATTGACCGATTGCCTTGATTGTTTCGCCCTGATTGCCCAAAACGATGCCCTTATGGCCGTCGCGGGACACATAAACGATCTGATCTATCCGCGTTGTGCCGTCTTTGCGATCTTCCCATTTTTCGGTTTCGACCGTCAATTGATAGGGCAATTCTTCGTGCAGACGCAGCGTCAACTTTTCTCGCGTCATCTCGGACGCAATCATCCGCATCGGCAAATCAGCGATCTGATCTTCGGGATAGAACCACGGCCCTTCGGGAATTTGCTGGGCCAGCCATTCCTTTAGATCTTTGACGCCATAGCCTTTTTCGGCAGAAATCATGAATGTTTTGGCAAAGGGGAAGGCAGCGTTCATCTTTTCTGCCAAGGCGAGCAAGACCTCGGCCTTGACGCGGTCGATTTTGTTGATCGCCAAGGCAACAGGTTGGCCTTGGGGGATTTGATCTTTCATACGGTCAATGATCTGCTCGGCGCCCTCGGTCAGGCCGCGCTGCGCCTCGATCAACAAGACAATCACATCTGCATCCGTGGCCCCACCCCAGGCCGCTTTGACCATGGCGCGGTCCAGCCGTCTGCGAGGACGAAACAGGCCAGGTGTGTCAACAAAAACGATCTGCGCGGTACCTTCGATGGCCACGCCCCTGATCCGCGTGCGGGTGGTTTGCACCTTATGCGTGACGATGGAAACCTTTGCGCCGACAACCCGGTTCAGCAGTGTCGATTTGCCTGCGTTCGGCTCGCCAATAAGCGCCACAAATCCTGCGCGGGTGGTATCGTTCATTCGGACCTCATTTGCTTTGTCCGCCGCATACTGCAATTGCGCGCGGGTGGCCAGTAGTATCATAAAACTGCACGTTTTGTGCGAGCAAACTTTGATTGTCCAAATCGTGATGGCCGGATATGTGTATATCGTTTTCAGGTGGCATTTGGGCATGGGGTTCTATGGAAGTTGTGTTCGCAATATTGATATGCATCGGCCTACTTTTGGTCCTTGCTTTGAGAGAGCCCCCCCCGCCAGCAAGACCACGCCCCTTAAGTTATGCGCAGATCAAGCCATCTTCAGGCACACGCCCCCCCT
>CAWUUC010000238.1:0-2933 GCA_963924905.1 uncultured Paracoccaceae bacterium | reverse complement strand
GTCTGCAGGGATCGCTTCGGCGGGGGTTGCCGTTTTGTTGGTGGGCGTCAAACTGTGGGCGTTTGGGCAAACGGGCGCGCTGTCGGTTGCCGCATCCTTAGCAGATAGCGCGATGGATTTGATGGTGTCTCTGATGGCATTAGGTGCGCTGATCTATGCGGCAAAGCCCGCAGATGAAGATCATGCATTTGGCCATTCCTCTGCCGAAGATTTAGCAGCCTTGGGGCAGGCAATTTTCGTCTTAATTTCGGCAGGGGTGATCGCGGTAGCGGCGGTGGTGCGCCTGATTGAGCCAGAGCATAGCAATTTACGCGCTCAAGGAGCGGGTATGGCGGTGATGGTGTTTTCGATTGCGGTCACATTGGGTTTGGTTTTGTGGCAAGGGCGCGTGGCACGAAAGACAGGCAGTCGGGTGATTGCAGCGGATCGACTGCATTATTTAGGGGATTTATTGCCAAATATTGGGGCGTTGGTGGCGCTTTGGGCGTCGTCACGCTGGGGTTTAGGGTCAATTGACAGCGTGGTGGCGCTGGCGGCAGCTGTGTTGCTGGCCTTGGGGGCTATTCGCATCGGCAGTGGCGCATGGGACGCGTTGATGGATCGGCGCGCTGATCCTGCAATCATCGAAGGCATCGCCAAAATTGTATCCACTTGGCCCGAAGTGCGCGGATTTCACGATCTGAAAACCCGTACCGCTGGCAGCATCATTTTTGTGAATTTACACATAGAGTTAGAGGGCGATCAAAGTTTGCGGCGCGCCCATGATATTGGCGCGGGTTTGCGTCGCGCAATTCTGATGCAGTACCCACAAGTAGACTTAATCATCCATAAAGACGTATATTGGCCCCCGCAAAATTGACCAATTCGGCCCATTATTCCCCTTTGACAAAGTTTCGCACCGCTTCATAGTGGCGCGACTGAATTGATTTTATGACAACCTTTGCTTTTCGATTACGTTTATTCACTGGTCATACTTGGTGTTTGTTTGCTTTTATTTTAAATTCGTCCCATATTTTACAGGTATATTTTGGCATTTTCCTCATTATCACAAAGACGTTCGTTCAAACGGGCAAGCCAAGAAAGTCGACGCCAAGACCTTGTTGACGCTGCGTTAAAACTCATTGGTGAGGGCGGACCACAGGCCGCAACTGTGCGCGCTATTGCAGATGAAGCGGGCGTTACAGCGGGGTTAATCCGCCATTATTTTAACACCAAAGAAGAGTTGGTGCGCTCTGCCTATCAAGATTTGATGATCGAATTGAACGCCAAAAGTATGAAAGATGTCACGGCCGAAATCACAGACCCCAAGTTGCGCTTGAGGCGGTATGTTCTGGCGTCGATTACACCACCCAATCTTGATCCAGACAGTGTGGGCAAATGGGCGGGCTTTTTACATTTGGTGCGCAACGACCTTGAACTGCGCGAAATCCATCGCACAAGCTATCTGAACGAACGTGAAGTTTTACAAAAACTGATCGCAGAAGCCCAGCCAAATTTGGCCAATGAAGATCTAAACAGGTGCGCGACCGCCTGCCTTGCGGTTATTGACGGCTTATGGCTTGAGGGTTCGCTAATTTCTGATAGTTTTGCACCAAATGAGATTGCGGTGGCAGGTCTGAGTGCGGTGGGGGCGATCCTGGGGATTGACCTAATTGCAGCCTGACTGCCCTATTTGGGTAAAAGGTGCGTTGATATGCGGTATGCAGCAATTTCGGAACGGCTGGCGGGTCTTGGTGGGGCAAAATGGGCGATCCATGCCAAAGCCAAGGAAATGGCGGCAGCGGGCCATTCCATAATCAAGCTGACCATTGGCGAACCTGATATCGGCACACCGCCTGAATTGATTGCTGCCGCAAAGGCGGGAATGGATGCGGGTCGTTTGGGCTATAGTAATGGGCGGGGCGAACCTGCTTTGCTGTCCGCCTTGGCCAAGCGTTATTCAGCGCGCACGGGCCGTGCGATTTCACCTCAGCAATGCACTGCCCTGCCCGGAACGCAAACCACGCTATTTGCCGTGCTGACAACTTTGGTCGGGCCGGGTGATGAGGTTTTAGTGGGTGATCCACTTTATGCCACTTATGAAGGGTTGATTTCAGCAACGGGGGCCACGCCTGTCATGGTGCCTTTGCGTCCAGAACATGGGTTTCGCATGCAGGCCGCTGATGCGGCGGCGCGGATCACCCCACGCACCAAGCTGTTGTTTTTGAACACGCCGCATAACCCAACGGGCGCGATTTTGGCGCGCGAGGATGTGGCCTCCTTGGGCGCGGTGGCGCGTGCGCATGATCTGTGGATCCTTTCGGATGAGGTTTATGAGGAAATGATCTATGAAGGCGCAGTGTTCACATCGCCATTCGATCTGCCCGAATTGGCCGACCGCACGGTGGTCGCCGCGTCAATTTCTAAATCTCATGCCGCGCCGGGATTTCGATCGGGTTGGTGTGTTGGCCCACAAGAATTCGCTGATCGTTTGCTGCCTGTTGCCGAAACTATGCTGTTTGGCAACCAACCCTTTATCGCAGATATGACGGCGCTGGCGGTTTCGGCCCCATCAGAGGTGGCCAAGGGGATGGCGACGCGTTTTGCGCGCCGCGCGGCCATGCTGCATTCTTTGGTAGATGGTCGTTCAGGATTGGCCGTGCATCTGCCAGAGGCGGGGATGTTCGCACTGGTTGATATTCGCGCCACGGGCATGACGGGCGAGGCATTTGCGCTGGCGCTGTTGGACGCAACGGGGGTCGCAGTGATGCCCGGTGAAAGTTTTGGCGCGTCTTTGGCGGGCTGGCTGCGGATATCGCTGACGGTCGAAGATGATCTAATCCGCGAGGCCAGTGGCAAGCTTGTGGCCTTTGCCGCGCGCATACAAGGGCTGGCCGCATGACCCAAACCACCGTCGGAATGCGTCTGGTTGAAGGGCTGGCCGCACGCGGGGT
>CAWUUC010000237.1:0-4287 GCA_963924905.1 uncultured Paracoccaceae bacterium | reverse complement strand
GAAGGCCCACTGGTCTTCGTCGCAATCCAAAATCGATCCAGCGGCCACAAAACCTGCACAGTTGAACAAGACGTCAGGTGCAATTTCGGCGGCGGCGGCACTCACCGCCCCCGCATCGCGCACATTCAAGACGCGCGTTTGCACGCCCTCAAGCGTGGCCAAGGTCTCGGCATTTACATCGGTCGCGATCACCTGCGCCCCTTCGGCCGCCATGCGAAGCGCCGCCGCGCGCCCAATGCCCTGCCCTGCCGCTGTGACCAAAACCACCTTGCCCGTCAATCGTGTCATCATCGGATGTGTCATCATATATCCCTACATCACCGCCCCGATTTGCCATGGCACAAACTCTGCCCCGCCAAATCCCAAACCTTCAGATTTCGTAATCTCGCCCGAGGCGACGCGGATGAACAATTCAAACATCTCACGGCCCTTGTCGGCCAGACTGACGCCCTGATCAATCACATCGCCCGTGTTCAAATCCATATCTTCCGACATATGGTTGAACATTTCTGAATTGGTCGCAACCTTAATACAAGGCACTGGCTTATAGCCCGAAACAGACCCGCGCCCCGTGGTAAACACGATCAAATTCGCCCCCGATGCCACCTGTCCCGTCACCGAACAAGGATCATAGCCGGGGCTATCCATAAAGACGAAGCCCTTTTTGGTGATGGGTTCAGCAAATTGATAGACATCGGTCAAAGGGGCCGATCCGCCTTTGGCCACTGCGCCCAAGGATTTTTCCAAAATCGTCGTCAAGCCGCCGCGTTTGTTGCCGGGGCTCGGATTGTTGTTCATCTCGCCCAAGTTGCGGGCGGTGTAATCCTCCCACCATTTGATGCGGGCAATCAGCTTTTCGCCCACTTCAGGGGACACGGCGCGGCGCGTCAGCAGATGTTCTGCGCCGTAAATTTCGGATGTTTCTGACAAGATCGTGGTGCCACCGTGGCGGACAAGTAAATCTGATGCAACGCCCAGCGCAGGGTTTGCCGTGATGCCCGAATAGCCGTCCGATCCACCACATTGCATCCCGATCACCAGTTCCGACACAGGGATCGGTTCGCGTGATTTTGCCTCGGCCAAGAGCGCCATTTCGCGCAAGGCCTCAACCCCGCGTTCCACCGTGCGCCGTGTGCCGCCCGTTTGCTGAATGGTCATATGGCGGAAATTGCCATCCTCACGCATTGCAGCACGCCCCACCAGATCAGGGATCTGCATCACTTCACAGCCCAAACCGACCAATAAAATCCCGCCAAAGTTGGGGTTTTTTGCATAACCTTGCAGCGTTCTGAACAAGGTGCGATAGCCCTCGTTGTCGCCCGACATCCCACAACCTGATGAATGGGCAATCGGTACAATACCGTCGACATTTTTCAGCGCCTTAAACCAATCGGTTTTTTCAGCCTCGGCCGCGATGAATTGCGCGACTGATCCTGAACAATTTACCGATGTCAAAACGCCCAAATAGTTGCGCGTGCCAGACCGACCGTCGCTCCGCCGATTGCCCATAAAGGTCCGCGCCTCGAGGATCGGATCTAGGGCCACGCTTTCGCTGGCATAGGCGTAATCGTTGGAATGGTCCGACATCGCCAAATTATGCACATGAACATGCGCGCCTGTCGCGATATCCGTTGTGGCTGCCCCAATGATCTGGCCATAGCGGCGCACCACTTGCCCTGCGCGGATCGGTTGGTTTGCCATTTTATGGCCCCGCGCCACCCGTTCACTGGCAGTCACCCCCATAGATGTGGCCCCTGCCAAAACATCGGCCAAGGTGATGTCGACGTTATCGTCGGGATGCAAACGGATCGTTAGGGTCATATTCGCCTCAGGAATTCGGATTGAGCGCCGATAAGGCGCGATCAAGATGGGTATAGCCACCATCCACAAACAGCCATTGCCCCGTGGTATGGCCCGCAAGGGGGGACAAGTGAAACACCACCGAGGCGGCAATTTCTGTATCAAGCGTCATGCGCGCGTCCAAAGGAATGCGCGCAGTTATTTCGGTCAGTTTGGCGGCGGGATCGTCTAATGTATTAATCCAGCGCGCATAAAGAGGCGTCATCACCTCGGCGGGGATGACAGCATTGACGCGCACCCCATCACTGGCAAGGGCGGCGGCCCATTCGCGCGTCAGACCCAGTTGTGCCGCCTTGGCCGCAACATAGGCCGATGTGCCGCCTTGGCCCGTAACTGCGGTTTTAGATGCAATATTGATCACTGCGCCACGATTTGCGCGCAGATCATCGGCCAGAAGATGCATCAATGTGTAATAATGTATCAGGTTTTGATCCAATGAGGCCCGAAACGCCGCAGGTCCCGCATCCAATCCCAAACCGTCATTGGCCCCCGCATTATTGACCAATCCGTAAACTTTGCCCCAACGGATATGGGTTTGTGCCACCGCATGGGCGCAGTCTTCGTCGCGCGACAAATCGGCCTGAACCCAACCCGCCTTGGGACAAATTTTGGTCAATTCCGCTAGAAAATCCTGCGTCGGCAGACTGCGCGCAAAGATCACAGGCACAGCCCCTTCGGCCGCCAGCTGCATCGTGATCGCCGCCCCGATGCCAGATGCACCACCCGTCACAACCACGACTTTATCTTTCAGACCAAGGTCCATATTCTTTCCAATCCATGTTGGGGCGGCCCGATGGGCCACCCCCTTATTCCCTTGGGAGGAATATCAGTCGTACAAAACAGCGGCGATATTCGCATCCGTCATGTTCGTTTTGTCATACCAGAAAAAGCCAGTATCGATGTTGCTCGGAACCGTTTCGCCCTTGGATGCCGCAATGGCCGCCTTGACGGTTTCATAGCCGATGCCGACTGGGTTTTGGGTGATGGCACCCGCCATGATCCCGTCCATGATCGCCTGCTTTTGCGCCGCGCCCGAGTCGTAACCAATCACGATCACGCCCGTTGCGCCCGCTTCGCGCACACCATTGACCACACCCAAAGCCGAGCCTTCATTGGCACCGAAAATGCCCTTCAGATCAGGATGCGCGGTCAAGATGGATTTGGTGATCTCGGTCGATTGCAACTGATCGCCTGCACCATATTGGATATCGACAATCTCGATATTTGGATATTTCGCTGCGACTTGATTGACAAAGCCGTCACGACGATCAATCCCCGTGCGCGAGGTTTGGTCATGAACAACCAAAGCCACTTTACCCGCGCCACCGATCAATTCAGCCATCTTATCAGCCGCCAAAGCAGCCGCTGCCAAGTTGTCGGTTGATGCTGTGGCCGCAGGAATATCGCTGTCCACGCCAGAGTCGAATGCGATCACAGCGATGCCAGCATCTTGTGCTTGTTTCAGCAAAGGAATTGCCGCTTGGCTGTCCAAAGCTGCAAAGCCGATCGCCGCAGGTTTTTTCGCCAAAGCTGCGGTCAGCATATCGATTTGCTTGTCGACCATCGTTTCATTGTCTGGGCCTTCAAAGGTGACATCGACGTTAAACTCGGCCGCGGCCTTGTCAGCCCCTGCTTTCACAGCCTGCCAGAACTGGTGCTGAAAGCCTTTTGAAATCAGTGGGATATATAGTTTGTCTTGGGCTTGCACAAAGGTCGTGCTGAGCAACAAGGCGGTTGCGCTGACAGCGGTCAGCAAGGATCTTCTATTCAACATGGTTCTCTCCCATTAAGGTTGTCGTGGATAAAATGCGGAACGTTCGTCGTCCTCTTATTCAGCGCGCCGTCTGCGCAACATATCAGCGTAAACAGCGGCAATGATGATCAGGCCTGTCACCACGGTTTGCCATTCTTGGGCAACCGATAGAATACGCAGACCATTGAGCAACACCGACATGATCAGCGCGCCAATTATTGTCCCAAGAATAGAGCCGCGCCCCCCCGCAAGCGAGGTTCCGCCAATCACCACAGCGGCAATCGCGTCCAGCTCGTATCCCAGACCAAGTGCAGGTTGGGCAGAATTCAGCCGCGAGGCGATGATCAACCCCGCAATGCCGCAAATGCCGCCCGCCAATGCATAAATCGCAATTTTCCAAGCATCCGTATTGACGCCGGACAGGCGCACCGCCTCTTCGTTTGATCCCAGCGCGAAGGTGTAACGCCCAAGGGCGGTATTGTTCAAAACATACCCAATCGCCAAGGCCAAGATGAACAAGATCAAAACACCATTTGGAACCGGCAGCGCAGGTATAAATGTGCCAATGATCGACCCAGTCGAGATCAGCGGAAAGCTGGGCGTATCATTGAAATAGATCGGTTTGGTGCCTGAAATCACCAAAGACAGCCCCTTAAGGATCAGCATCATCCCCA